>JBJTUJ010000129.1:0-6213 GCA_046080685.1 Cyanobium sp.
GTTGGCCGGTGGGCTTGGCTTTGCCTCCACCGATGCAACCGATCGCCTCAGGAGCGACATCCAGAAAGGTGTGGAGCCGCTCTTGCCATTGGCGCAGCAGCTCCGCCCGATGCACCAGCAGCAGGGTGTTCACGCCCCGCCGAGCCAGGATCGCTGCTGCCACAACCGTTTTCCCGAAGGCCGTCGGTGCCTGCAGCACGCCGATGTCGTGGCGCAGCATCGCCTCCACGGCGGCCTCCTGATCAGCGCGCAGCTGGCCCGCAAACATCAGCTCCAGCGGTGAGCCGTTCTGGCGCTCATCCACCAGCTCCCAGCCGATGCCCTGTTCCCGCAGCAGGGTCTGCACCGGTTCCAGACAGCCGCGCGGCAGGGCGATGTGCTGCGGGAAGTTCTCAGCGCAGCCGATCACACGCGGCTTGTCCCACACCGACAGGCGCATCGCCTGGGCTTTGTAAAAGGCCGGGTTGGCGAAGGCGGCAAGGCGGATCAGGCGATTGAGCAGTGGCTGCGGCAACCCCGAACGCTCCACATACAGCCGATCGGCAAGGGTGAGGTTGAGGGAGGCGGGTAACGGTCCGCTGAGTTTTGTTGGCGCTGGACGTTGCTTCCAAGGGGTCGCCAGATCCTCCTCGTCCATGAAGGCGAGATCAAGGGGATGGCCACCACCGGTTGCGGTCTGAATCACGGTCTGCCGAGCTGTCAGCGACAACCGCTGCAGGGATGCCAGGTAGACCCACTGATCGGGATAGGGCTTCAGGTCGTCATCCACGAAGACGCTGCAGCCCCGCTGCCGTGCTTCCTTCTGCAGCGGCAGGGCGATCAGGTTGCCGAAGCCGCCCTTCGGCAGGGTGTCCTGGTTGGGGAACAGCCGGTCGTAGGAGCTCAGCTGCAGCTGATGCGTGGCGTTGCAGGTGTGGCTGATCAAGGCCGCCCCCAGCTGGCGAGCCTCCCGGGCTGCTACGGCCTCCTCAAAGAACACCCACACGTGGGCGCCTTCGCCGGAGCGCGAGATCTCCAATGCGGCCGGCACCGCCAGCTCCAGGCAGGAGCGCATAAAGGCCCTTGCGTCCTCGCGCCAGTCCTGGTCGTCGAAATCCACCGCCAACAGATGACAGGTGTCGTTCTCCAGCAGGGGGTAGAGCCCAAGCGTGTATTCGCCGGCCAGATGGCCGTAGATCGCTGCATCGGTTACGGGCAGCAGCTCCCGGTGGCTGCAGTCGCGGCAGGCCACTCGAGGTTTCTCGCAGATCCCCGGCTTCCATTCATTCGCGCAGGCCGGCGCATAGCCCGATCGTCCGCTGGCCTTGCTCTCCCAGCGCAGGGCGTAGATGTCATCACGGCCACGGAACAGACGCCGGAACAGGGCCACCTTCTGCTGCACTGAACCGGGGCCGCCGGCAGCGGGCTGGGCTGGGTACGGGGTTGGCTCCGATCTGGGTTGTTCGGTGGAGCGCCAGGCAATGCCGTGAGCCTCCAGCAGGGCAATCAGCCTGCTGTTCTCCAGGCGGAGCTGATCCAGCTCGGATGGCTTGGAGTCGGCCATGAGGAGAGGGGCCTCTGAGCTGGTCAACCTGGAGATAGACAGCATTACGCCCCTGCTGCCCCCCCGCCACGACAAGGACCGGCACCTCGTGTGACCCGCACCTCGACCACCAGGCGGAAGCCCGCGGAGCGGAGCTTGATCCTGGTGCGATCACTGCAGCCAGGGATCCTGCCGGCGGGAATCCGCTGCTCGATCAGCCGCTCGGCCCACCCTCTTGCAGATGCTGCGGATGCTGCGATTATTTCGATTACTGTGCGAGTGGCCCTCCCCCTTCCGCCCATGGCCGTCGCTCTCCCTGGCTCCATTGAGCCCGTGATCCCCACGGCTGAGGCCGCTGCGGCCGCAGGGGCGAGCTTGCGCGATCTCGCCGGCTTCCGGGCCAGCCATGGCCTGCGGCAAGCCAGCCTCTCCCTGGATCTGGAAGACGGCCAGCATGCATCCGTGCCCATCCCGGCCGCGGTGCTGGAATTGCTGCAGGGAATCCTGGTGCAGATGGCCCAGGGCAATGCCGTCACCCTGGTGCCGGTGCACGCCGAACTCACGACCCAGCAGGCCGCTGATCTGCTGAACGTGTCGCGGCCCTTTCTGATCGAGCGGTTGGCGCAAGGGGAGATCCCCTTCCGCAAGGTCGGCACCCATCGGCGCATCCGCCTGGCCGACCTGATGGCCTACAAGCACGGCATCGACCAGCAGCGCGGAGCGGCACTGGATGAGCTGGCGGCCCATGCCCAGGAGCTGGGCATGGGCTACTGAGGTGAATCGCTTCACGGTCGTCTACGACGCCTGCGTTCTCTATCCAGCGGCACTTCGCGACCTGCTGATGCGCCTGGCGCTCACGGATTGTTCCGTGGATGTCCAGGAATTGAAGCGATTCCTTACGTACATCAGCGGGCGTAGCGGCTTGCGACGCTCAGGCACGCCACACTGAGCCCATGACCGCAGCCACCCTCGCCGACTGGACCAGCCCCCGGCCCTTTGCCCTGCACGACCTGGGCCCAGGGATCGACACCGAGCGGCGCCAGACGTTGGCAACGGCGCTGCAGACGATCGCAGCCGATCCCACGGAGCGATCATCCCTGAGCTTGCACCTCGGCCTGAGGCTGAAAAAGAACCCTCCGCCTGGAGCGTCCTGGCGCACCACTCCTTCCTGCTGAGCGACCCCGAGCTGTTCGTCTACGCCAACGCGCGCCGGGAGTCCCTGCTCTCCTCCCAGATCGAGGGCACAGAGCCGCTCTGATCAGGGGATGGAATCCAGCCACTCCACGTCTGCGATGCCTCGGAAATCGCTGTCCATGGTGTGCAGCCTGGCCTGGTGATCCCTGGCCGTGGCCAGGATGATGCTGTCCGCCATCGGCAGCTGCAGAGCATGGCTGAGCTGGGCCGCAGCAAGGGCCAGCCGGCTGTCGAGATCCACCACCTGCCCGCACTGCATCACCGCAGCCGCCTGAACGGCCTGGGCCTCCCCGTGTTCGCGCAAGACCCACTTGAACACTTCAAAGATGGTGATCGCCGGAACAACCATGGAGCGTTCGTCGGCCATCAGGGCCAGGAAGTATTCGGCCTGCCCACCACCTGTGAACACCTCAATCCAGCCGGAGGAGTCCACCACCACCCGCTTGAGCGTCACAGGCGGTCTCTCTCGCGCTGGAAGGTGTTCTTGCCCTGCAGAAAACCGCGCAGAGCCGCTGGAGACCGGGTGGGCACCAACTCGATGCGCCCCGGTAAGGCGATCACCTGGAGGGTCTGCCCGGGGCTGAGGCGGAACTGCTCGCGGACCCGCTTGGGAATCACGACCTGGAATTTTGGGGAGACGGTTGTGACATCCATGGCTTAGCTGTCATACGGGACACCGATCGATCCTAATCTGTTTTGCGACCTGGTGTGCTGGCTGGGCGGAACGACAGAAAGGCGATCAGGCCGAGGGCGGGAAGGCCAGATCGAGGGGCACGCAGTCATCCCTCTGCGATCTGCTCCTGTTCGAACTGGAGGAAGCCCCCGGCGTCCCGTTTGACGACGTCGTGGAGGTCTCCAGCACCGTGGCCGGGCTAGTGCGAGGAGCGGCGCAGCCCAGCTGCGCGGCGTTCAACCGCTCCTGGATCCTTCCCCTGCCCCAAGCAACTGAGCATCCAGTCCCAGCTGTTGGGCTGCCGCCACAAACGGCGCGTCCAGGCTGCAAAGGGTGGCGCCACGGCCGCTGGCGATGGCCAGGTGCAGGGCATCGCCTGCGCGCAAGCTCGACCTCCAGCCACGAAGGCAGGCATTGGCATTGCGGAGGTCCTGGGACTCCAGCTCCAGGAGGCCCGGCGACAGGCTGCGCTCAAATCCCTGGAGCACCGCTTCTGCCTGAAACGCGCTCAGGGCCTTGGTGCGCACCTTGGGCCGAGGGCGGAAAGGAGCTCGGTGATGCTCCAGGAGCTGATCGCCAACGGTGCATTGGCCTGCTCGAGAAAGGCCACCGCTGTGGCGGAGTGCGCTTCCGGCATCAGCACCGCCACCAGCACACAGGTGTCGATGTAGAGCATCAGTCGTTGGACTCCTCCCGGAGCACCTGCATGGTCTCAACGCCGCCGGTCTTCTGCTCAGGCAGCGCATCGCGCAGGGCCTGAAGCTGGGGCAGCAGATCACGCACGGCACACCGCGGCACCAGTTCGGCGATGGGCTTGCCGCGACGCGTGATCACCACGGCCTGGCCGGGCTCCACAGCGTCCAGAAGGCTGGAGAGCTGGCTCTTGGCTTCCGCCACCGTCACCTGCAGCACGGCCGTTGACCATCTTGATGACCAACTCTTGGGCGACAGGGCAGGAAGGCACATCCCGACCGCGGGGCGGCTGCCTGCCATCAGTTCAGAACAGGAAGCGGGCGGCGGGAATCGAACCCGCATCATCAGCTTGGAAGGCTGAGGTTTTACCACTAAACTACGCCCGCAGCAGTACGGATGTACCGGCCGGGAACGCCTGTCCGTACAGGCATGGCTGCAGCATTATGGCCTCCGCTGGGACACCCAGGGTTTGACCTCCCAACCCACCACCCTTCCCCCCACCGGCCCCGGGCCGGAGGCCGGCGAGGATGGATCCCTCGATCCCGCCTTCCAGTCGCCCGGACAGCGCCGCCGGCTGCTGGTGAGTTACGGCCTCGGCGATGCCGGCACCGGCATGGCGGCCTCCCTGATCGGCTTCTACCTCTTCCTCTTCTATACCTCCGCCGCCGGCCTGCCGCCCTGGATGGCGGGCCTGGTGTTGATGCTGGCCCGCCTCTGGGACGCGATCAACGATCCCTTCGTGGGCTGGCTCAGCGACAAGACCCGCAGCCCCTTGGGGCCGCGCCTGCCCTGGATCCTCTGGAGCGCCGTCCCCCTGGGGGTGGCCATGGCCCTGATGTGGTGGCTGCCGCCGGGCAGCACCTGGGTGAAGTTCGCCGTGTTCGTGGCGATCTCGGTGGTGGCCAACAGCCTCTACACCTGCGTCAATCTCCCCTACTCCGCCCTGGCGGCCGAACTCACCACCAACGTTTCGCTGCGCACGCGGTTGAACACGGCCCGCTTCACCGGCTCGATCACTGCGGCCCTGATCGGCATCGTGCTCGGTGGCCTGCTGCTGCGCGACCACAGCGATCCCGGCAGCTACCTCAAGGTGGGGATGCTCTCCGGAGCGATCATCACCATCTCCACCCTGCTCTGCGCCTGGGGGATCGCCCCCACCGCCCGCCACTGCCAGAAGCCGGTGGCGAGCACCGGCACCACCCGGCGCCTGCTGCGGCGCGTGGCCGGCAACGGCCGCTTCCTGATGGTGCTGGGGCTCTACCTGCTGCTCTGGTGCGCCCTCCAGATCATGCAGACCGCCGCCCTGATCTACCTGCCGGTGGTGATGCGGGTGCCGGAGGGCTGGAGCAACTGGATCCTGCTGCCCTTCCAGATCAGCACCCTCGTGGGCCTGCAGATCTGGAACCGGGTCTCCCACCTCCGCGGCCGGGTGCAGGCCCTGCGCTGGGGAACCGCGCTGTGGATCGGCGCCTGCCTGATGGCGATGGTGCTGCCGCCGCTCGATGCCGTCCTGCCCCCCTTCGGCTCCTTCGCCAACGGCCTGCGTCTGGCCCTGCTGGTGCTGGCGATCCTGATCGTGGGGTTCGGAGCCTCCACCGCTTACCTCATCCCCTGGTCGCTTCTGCCCGATGCCATCGACGCCGATCCGGAGAAGCCGGCCGGTCAGTACAGCGCCTGGATGGTGTTCACCCAGAAGATCTGCATCAGCTTCGCCCTGTTCTTCTTCGGCAACCTGATGAGCCTCAGCGGCTACCAGGCCGCCCGGGGCATCGATCAGCCGGAATCCGCCCTTCTGGCCATCCGCCTGTGCATGGGGATCATCCCGGCGGTGCTGGTGGTGCTGGGGCTGATCGTGATGCGCCGCTGGCCGAAGCGCCAGCTCCCGCCCCAGGTGCTGCCGGCATGAGGAGGCCCCTCGCATGAAGCTGCGCGCCCCCCGCTGGCTCCAGCGCCTCGGCGCCAGCATGATGATCGGCGGTCAGTCGGTGAGCGCGATCGCCCGGGGCCGGATCAGCCCCAACGACCTGATGCAGGAACTGCTGGAGGCCGGGCCCGGCAGCTTCCTGATCGTGCTGATCACCGGCCTGGCCGCCGGCACGGTGTTCAACATCCAGGTCGCGGCCGAACTCTC
>JBJTUJ010000130.1:0-6491 GCA_046080685.1 Cyanobium sp.
GGACTTCCTCGGCACTGAGGTGGCTGCCCTCGCCGATGCGTTCGAACAGGGCGAGGACCCGCTGGCGCTGGGGCGTGAGCCGCTGGCCGCGGTCGTGGAGGCTGGTGCGCAGGGCGCTGGGCTGGGAGCGGGGCGTTTGCAGCGGCACCGTGCCCTCCCGAAGCCTCGCAACACTAGGCCCTATTGAGAACCCACGCGGCCCCCAGCCCGGGTCAGCACCCAGCCATCCCCCTGCACCAGGGCGGCCCCCAGCAGGTCGGCCAGGGTGACCATCAGGCGGTAGCTCAGGGCCACGGCCAGCAGCGAGGACTCCGGCAGCGTCCCCCCCAGCCGCAGCAGCAGCACCGCTTCGAACACCCCCAGCCCTCCGGGAGCTCCGGGGACCACCAGTCCCGCGGTCCAGGCCAGGGCGAACCCCGCCAGCCAGGTGCGCCAGTCGATCGCCAGCTGCAGGTCGAAGGCCCACACGCAGCAGGCGAAACCGGCGAAGCGGAGCAGCACGAAGCCCAGCTCCGCCAGCAGCGGCAACCAGGGGAAACCGGGCAGGAGCGGCGCCGTGGGCACGCCGGCCACCCGTTCGCCCGCCCGTTCATCGACCAGCCCCAGCTCCCTGGCCTTGCGCCGCTCCTGGCTCTGCAGCAGGGGGACGAGCCAGCGGGGCTGCAGCAGCATCATCGGCAACAGGGTCAGTACCCCCAGCCCCCCCTGCCACCCCCCCAGGTTCACCAGCGCCAGGGCGGCCACCGCCGCCAGGAGCGGCTCCAGCAGCACGGTGAGCAACGCCTGGGTGGTGCCGATCGGGGCGGGCAGAGGCGTCTCCTCGCCACGCAGCGCCTGGATCCGGCCGGCCAGGTGCCAGATCCCGCCGGGCAGGAACTTGCGCATGTTGGTGGCGATGAACAGGCTCACCGTCTCCTCCCAGCGGGGCCGCAGCCCCAGCCAGCGCATCAGCACACCCCAGGCCACGCCGTTGACCACCAGGCTGAGCAGGCTCACCCCCACCCCCAGGAGCAGCCAGAGCCAGCCCTGCAGATCGATCCTGAACTGCAGCAGCTGGCGGCCGTGCTGGAACAGGGCCGCCAGCACGAATCCCAGGCTGGCCAGCATGACCCAGGGGCGCAGACCGCCCGGCAGCCGCAGCTGCAGCCGGTGCAGTCCGGCCAACCTGGGGGTGATCTCCTGCCGCGCCCTTGCCATGGCACTGGGGAGCCAGACCCGGAACCGCCCGCGCAGGCGGGCGAGACGATCGCTCAGCGCGGCGCGACCCGGGATCGGGGGCCTGGATTCCGGCTCGCTCATGGGGTCGGCTCCCGCCGATCCGTGGCGTCGATGGCCTGCATCACGAGACTGCGCACCTGCTCCAGAGAGGAATCATGCCGCCGGGCCAGCGCCGCCAGATCATCGTGCTCGGGTTTGACCCGGCGACGGCCATCCGGCAGGCAGGCCCACTTGATCCGCACCGGTCCGAGGGGAGTGTGCACAACCTCGCTCTGGCGCGGCAGGCACCAGCGACGCTGCTCCTGCTCCCGCACCCCAAGGGTGGTGCCATGGCGCCACCACACCCGCCGCAGGATGGGCCCGGTGGCCGGCGGTGCCAGCACGGTGAGCAGCACCCCCGGCCGCCCCTTCTTCATCGCCACCGGCTGGCTGAACACCTCGAGGGCCCCGGCACGGCGCAGTTCCTCGATCAGGAAAGCCAGATCCTCCGGGGTGGCGTCATCAATCTGGGCCTGCTGCTCGAGCACCACCTCGGCCACGGCCCCGTCCCCCTCCCCGCCCTCAGGCCCGGCCGGCTCCTCCAGCGGCCGGGCCAGCACCAGGCGCAGCAGGTTGGGCCGATCGAGCCTTCGGCTGCCCAGGCCCACCCCGACCCGCAAGGGCACTGCTGAAGGGGCCGGTCCGAAGCGTTGGGCCCACACCGCCGCCAGCGCCAGACCGGTGGGCGTGGTGAGCTCACCTGGAGGGAAGCCCTCGCTGGATCCGAGCGGCAGGCCTCGACGGCGGGCGATCTCCAGCACCGCCGGGGCCGGCAGGGGCAGCAGACCGTGGGCGGTTGCCACCGTGCCGTGGCCGGCCGGGGGCACGCCCATCACCAGGTGGTCCACCTCCAGATGTAGCAAAGCCGCGCAGACCCCAACGATGTCCACGAGGGCGTCAATCGCCCCCACCTCGTGGAAATGCACCTGCTCGGGGGCATGGCCGTGGACCGCAGCCTCCGCCTCCGCCAGCAGCGTGAACACCGCCAGCACCCGTTCCTGAAGAGCGGGCTCCAGGGCGCCCCCCGCCAGCAGCGGCCGCAGCTCTCCCCAGGCCCGGTGCCCAGGCTCAGGCTCGGTGGCCGCCACCGCCAGGTGCAGGCCGCGCAGACCGCCGCTGCGCCGTTCCTCCAGCTGCAGCCGGTAGCGATCCTCCAGTCCCAGCCGGGCCAGGGGCCCGTGGATCACCTCCTCCGGCACGCCCAGATCAAGGAGCGAGGCCAGCAGCATGTTGCCGGCGATCCCGGTGGGGACGTCGAGCAGCGCCAGGCTCATGCGACCGGCGACGGCGCGCTGTCCAGGCCGGGCTCCGGGGCGGGCCTGCCCAGCCGGGGCGCGGCCCTCAGCAGGCGCTCGGCCTCGCTCTCCAGGGCCTGCCGCTGATCGCGCAGCAGCACGGTGATTTCGCGGCGGGCCCTTCGCTGCTCGCGCTGCGCGGTCTCCACGTCGAAGCCCGAAAGGCCCCAGAGCCGCCCGAGCAGGGCCCGGTCATCGCTGCCGCCCACGCTGCTGCCGTAGATCACGTCCTCGGCCGCCATGCCGGCCTGGAGCACCCGGCTCCAGCGGCGCAGATCCTCGGCGGTCATCTTGGCGTGCTCGGGCAGGGGGAACTCGGTGACTCCGCCCGCCGCCAGCCCCGCCTGCAGGCAGGCGAGGCTGCCCACCAGCACCCGCTGCACCGGCAGGTTCTCCGCCGCCGCCACCACGGCATGACCGGCTTCATGGATGGCGATCCGCCGCAGCCGCCGCTCCCCGCCGGGGAGGGTCTCGGCCAGCAGATGGCCGCCGCGGCCGCCGAGACGGGCCGCATCCAGGGTGAGCAGGGCCAGCACCAGGCCAGCCCCCAGGGCGATGGCGCCGGCCGGAAGGCCGAGCAGGGGGCCGAACACCGCCAGCAGCGTGACCGCTGCCACGAACACTCCGGCCCTCAGGGCATCGGGCATCTCAGCGTCCAGGACGGCTCACCGCCTTGCCGTGGGCGCGCACCGGCCTGGGCCGCTCCGGCGCACCGGCCCGCTCGGGCGCACCAGTCCGCTCGGGGCCCCTGTCTCCGGAAGGCCTTTCGCCTCCACCCCGGCGCCCCTTGCCGCCGCGGTTGCCGCGCTGGGCAAGAGGCCCCAGCACCTCGAACGACTCCAGCACCAGCTGCTGACCCTGGCGCCGCAGGCCGAGGGCGACGAAGTGGCGCAGATGCTCAAGGGGAATCGTGCCCTTGAGCTGGAGCTTGAAGGGCACGGGACGGGTGCCGTCGGAGCGGGGCTGCTGGCGCACCTTCACCACCAGGTCACCGCTTTCGGGGCGGGTGAAGATCAGTTCGCCGCGCACCGAGAAGTAGTCGTCGCCCTCGGGCAGGGCATCCTCGGCCCCCTCTGACTCACCGGCGGAGAGGGTGCTCGGCTCCCACACGCCCACCATCTGGAGATGCAGGCGGTCCTGTTCGCGGCAACGGGGGTACACCACCCAAAGATGGGGCGCGGACAGGTCGAGATGGCGGCGCATCAGCGTGAGCAGACGGCCCAGCACCACCGCCTCGATCTCATCACCCTCGGCGGTGCGGATCAGGCCACGGGTAAGCACATCGGCCTCAGCCGGCACGTAGATGCCCCGCACGACGCCGATGGCCCGGTACTGGTTCGGTTCGGTGACCGGGGGGATGGGGTGCTGGCGCATGGGGGGGGGAGAGAGTTCCCGCCGGAACCGCAGGATCCGGCCGAGCCAATGTAACCAGCCTCGGCGGTAGCCTCCGTCGACGGCGTTGTGATCCCCACCCAACCGCTCCGCCGCCCTTCCACCGGATGCCGACGCCGAAGCGACGCCTCGCGGACCTGTGGTGGCTGCCGGCCCTGATGCTGTCCCTGGTGCTGGCCCTCGGCGGCGGCTGGTGGCTGGGGCGGCGCCAGGCCTCCGTGCCCGCGCCGACCGACCCTCGGCGCAGTGAACTGTCCCGGGAGGTCGATCGCCTCAGGGGCCAGCTGGCCCGCGGGGTGGCGGGCGATGCGGAGCGGCAACGGCTGCTGGAACTGCTGGTGGGTCTGGAGCGCAAGCCGGAGGCGATCGCGCTGCTCGAGCCGATGGCCGACCGCGAACCCGATCGCTGGTCGTTGCGGCTGATGCTGGCGGAACTGCGACGCAACGGCGGCGATCGCCGTGGGGCGGAACGGGAGCTGCGGCAGATCCTCTCCCGCCATCCCCTGCAGGAGGAGACCCTGCAGCTGCTCAGCCTGCTGCTGTTGGAGACCGGTCGCGGCAGCGAGGCCGAGGCCAAGGTGAAGAGCGCCTACGCGACGGCCACCCGCCAGGAGATCCGCCCCGAAGCTCTCGGCCTTGGGCTGCTGCTGGCGGAGCTGCAGCAGCGGCGCCACCAGCTGCCTGCCGCCGAGGCCACCCTCAGCCGCGTCGCCCAGCAGTTCCCCACCGACCAGCGCCCGCTGCTGGCCCTGGCTTTTCTGCGCAACGAACGCGGAGATGCCAAGGGTGCCCAGGAGGCCCTGGCCCAGGCCCGCCAGCGAAACCCCGAGCCGGAGAAACGCGATCGCACCCTGGATCGGCTGGCCGCCGGCTGGGGCCTGGCCCCGCTCAGGGACCCTTCACGGTCGAAGCCGGGCTCGCCTTCGGCGGCGCCGTCTGGGATTCGAAATCCTTGAGGGCTTGATCCACCGCCGAACCTGGGGGGGTGGCGTCGTCCATGGCGCTGGCCCGACGCAGCTTGTTCATCAGATCCAACGGATTGGTGGATTCGAGGATCGAGCCCCCCCCGCCATTGGGGGTGGTGCCGCCGTCGAGCAGATGACGCTGCTGCTGTTCGGTGCCGAGCGTCTGGCCATAACCGGCCTGCTGGGCGCAGGCAGGGGAAGCGGCGATCGGCCCCAGGGCCAGCAGAACGGCCAGCAGGGCGGGGGAGCGGAACGGGAGGGGGCGGCCCATAAGGACTTCCGGGGCCGGCGCTACGGCCGGCGGTTCACGATGTTGGATCCAATCTAGGAGCCTCCTCCAGGACCCACGATGCGAATCGCCAGCTGGAACGTGAACTCGGTGCGCACCCGCCTCGAGCAGGTGCGGCAGTGGCTGGCTGTGGAACAGCCCGAGGTGCTGTGCCTGCAGGAGACCAAGGTGGCCGACGACCTGTTTCCCCACGACGCCTTCCGGGATCTGGGTTACAGCGCGGCGATCAGCGGTCAGAAGGCCTACAACGGCGTGGCCATCCTCAGCCGGGTTCCGGTGGAGGACGTGCAGGTGGGGTTCTCGGCCGTGCTGGCGAACGACGCTGAAGCGGCTGAGCTGGAGGTGCAGAAGCGGGTGATCAGCGCCCGGATCGAGGGGCTGCGCGTGCTCGACCTCTACGTGCCGAACGGCTCGTCGCTGCAGTCGGAGAAGTACGCCTACAAGCTGGCCTGGCTGGCCTGCCTGCGGCGCTACCTGGCCGCCCAGGAGCGGCAGGGGGAACCGCTGGTGATGGTGGGCGACTTCAACATCGCCCCGGAGGACCGCGACCTCCATGACCCGGAACGTCTCACCGGCGGGATCATGGCCAGCGACGCTGAACGCCAGGCCCTCGCCGGGGTGCTGGGGGAACGGCTGATCGACGCCTTCCGCCTGTTCGAGAGCCAGGCGGGCCACTGGAGCTGGTGGGACTACCGCACCGGAGCCTGGGAGCGGGATCGGGGCTGGCGGATCGACCACGTCTATCTGGATCACGACCTGCAGGAGTGCGCCACGGGCTGCGTGATCCACAGGGCGGTCCGGGGCAACGAGCAGCCGAGCGACCATGCGCCGGTGGTGGTGCACCTGGACTGGCCTCCCGCCGACGACGACGAGGAGGGTGAGGAGTTCTGAACAGGCTGAACACCACCACCCCGGCGGCGGCGGGCTTCAGCCCCCTGCCAGCAGGCGGGCCAGCAGCGCCGGTTCCCTGCCCTGCAGGCCCATCAGTCCCCAGCGCACATCCCAGGGCGCCAGCCCGTAGAGCTGCACCATGGCCGCCAGCAGCTGCCGGGGCGTGAGGGTGTTGGTGAGGAAGCCATACCACTGCTCCGGAGGCAGGGAGAAGAAGGTGGCGAAGTGATGGCGGAGGCGGGCCTCGTCGAAGCGCATCAGCTTCTCGAGACCGAAGCGGAAGAAGGCGTGGTTCCAGCGCCGCTCCGCCGGCCACAGCCCCTGCCAGGCCGCCCGGGCCAGGGCCTCCCCGCTGAGGCCCGCCGCCAGGCCGGATCCGATGGCGGCGGCCAGATCCGGCGC
>JBJTUJ010000131.1:0-9969 GCA_046080685.1 Cyanobium sp.
ATCACGGCTGGAACGGCACGTGGGCCAATGGCGGCTACTGGGGCAGCCGTCCCTGGAACGCGGGCGGGTACCGCTGGGGCCCCTCCTCCTGGGGCTGGTGGGGCGGCAATGCGGCGGCCTGGGGCGTGGCGGGCCTGGCCACCGGTGTGGCGATCACCTCGCTGGTGGATCAGGCGGCGGATCGCCAGTCGCCGATCATCGTGGTGCCGCAGACCACCTACCAGCTCAACTACGGCTCGGTGGAATCAGTGGGAACGGCGGGGGTCAGCTTCAGCTACAGCCTCGGTGGCGGCG
This sequence comes from Cyanobium sp., assembly GCA_046080685.1. Lineage (GTDB taxonomy): Bacteria > Cyanobacteriota > Cyanobacteriia > PCC-6307 > Cyanobiaceae > Cyanobium. The sequence goes on from JBJTUJ010000131.1 coordinate 295, forward strand.
ACAGCCTGATGGGAGCGGCCAACTGCTATGCCGGCCTGCTCAACGGCCATGTGCCGGCCACCGCCGATCAGGCCCAGTTGCTGAATGCCGTCTGTCAGGTGGCCTTCGGGCCGGGCCGGTAGAGTGTGGGATCCGGAGGGAGCGCGAAGGCGCCTCCCTTGGTGCACAGCTTCAGCGGACAGCCGTCAGGTCCGTAGAGGGCATCGGCCGGCGACAGGCAGCCGCGCCTGTTCTTGCGCGCCACCTGGGAGGGTTGGATGCGCAGGGGCTGCAGGGCCGGCAGATCGGCGGGCACCACCAGCGGGCAGGGCTGGGGGGGCAGGCGGTCGGTGGGGATGCTCTCCGGCTGGTTGGGGGACGCCCCCTGGGCCAGGGCCCCCTCACCGCCAAGACCGCCCAGCGCCTGCGGCACACCTGAGAGGGCCAGAGCTCCGAGGAGCAGAGCCCAAAGGGTCAGGCCCTCGCGGCGGAGCGGCGGCCAGCGGAACCGGATCGCCATGATGGGCGCGCAGCTGGGCTCCAGTCTGGTGGCGGGATCTTCCCCTGCCCTGGACCTGCGCCCTGCGTTGTCCCCCCAGCCCTCCGCCGGTGTCCGACTCCTCTCCCGATCCCACCCTCACCCGGCGCCTGGCGGAGGAATCGTGCAGCTTCGACAGCACCGCCGCCGATGCGGAGCGCAACTGCTGGATGGTCGTCCACCGCCACGTGCATGGGGTGCTGCCATCTGAGTACGACATCCGCGAGGTGCCCGAACCCCTCTACCTCGCGGTGCTGACCGAGCGGCGTGCGCTGGATGCCCTCCCCTGAGTGGGGGCTGCCATAAAAAAAGCCCCGGTTTCCCGGGGCGTCGGCGTGAATCCAATGATGGATCAAGCCCAGCCCTTGGCGGCCATGTCCTCGACGTAGGCAGCCACGTCCTCGATGTCGGAGGCGCTCAGTTTGCCGCCGAAGGCGGGCATGGCGTTCTTGCCGTTGGTGACCTGGGTCTGGATGGCGGCCGCATGGTCGGCGGAATAGTTCGCCAGATAGGCCTCAAGGGCATCCTGCTTGAGGGTGCGCTCGGCATTCACCACGTTGCCGCCGCCCATGTGGCAGGCGGCGCAGTTCGCCGAGAAGATCTGGGCGCCGTGGGCGGAATCGGCGGCGAAGCTCGGGGCGGCACCGAGGACCAGCGCCAGGCAGAGAGCGAACAGGGAAAGAAGACGACGCATGGGAGGGTGCGTGAAGGGGTGCCCGAAGGCACAGTCGACGGCACCAAAATAGGGATCGGCCTGTGACCTACGGGAGCCGTCGGGCGGATTCGCAACAATTCACCAGTTCGCTCATCAGTCCGCTGATCCGCTGTCGCTGACAGGCCTCAGCCCGGGGGCTGCGCCAGAGGCAGCGGACCGCCGTGCGGCACGCCCGCGCTCTCGAGCACGGCCTCGAGGGTGGGGGCGACGCTCACCAGCCCGAAGCGCTCGGGCGGGCTAATCGGTTCGTGGACGAAGTGGCGCTGGCGGATCGAGAACCGGTCCCAGGCATTCACCTCGATCCGCAGCAGCTTGATCAGGCCCTCGATCAGCCAGCCGCGCAGATCGACTCCGAAGGGGGGCCGCCAGCTGCGCCGCCAGCGGCACAGCCGGGCCACGGTGTCGTTCACGGTGATCACGGGCTGGCCCAGCACCAGCCGCCGCACCGCCCCCTGTCCCGGTTCCGGGTTGGGCTGGTGGGGATGGGTGGCCAGATGGGCGCAGACCGTGGCGATGTCGGCCGCATGGATGAAGTGGAAGCTGGCCTCGGCCCGCAGCCACTTCGCCAGCCAGAGCCAGCGCACCGCTTCCACCAGCCCAGCGGTGAGGTAGCTGGTGGGGTGAGGATCCCCCGGGGGGATGCGGCCGCCGAACACCAGGGTGGGGAAGACCGCCACGATCCGCTCCGCCAGCGGGTGCTGCTCTAGCTGGCGCAGGCACTGGGCCTTGGTGCGGATGTATTCCGTGCCGTACTCCTCAGCCTCCGGCAGCAGCTGCAACTGGCGATCGAGGATGCTGGCAGTGGAGAAGTAGATCACTTGCTCCAGCACGGCCGGATCGGTGAGCCGCAGCAGTTCCTTCACCGCCACCACGTTCACCTGGTGGGCCCGCTCCGGATCGCCCCAGGCCGTGGCGGTGTGAATGATGCGCTGGGCGCTGGCGATGGCGCCCGTGTGGGGGCCGAGCTCGCGCAGATCGCCCACCAGCAGGGTGATGCGCGGATCGTCCGCCGGCACCGTTTTCAGCTTGCTTGGATCCCGCAGCAGCAGCAGCAGGTGGGCATCGCTTGTGCGATAAAGCCGTTCGGCGATCTCCTGGCCGACGCAGCCGCTGGCGCCGGTGATCAGGATGCGGGCCGGCCGGCTCAAACGGCCGCTCCCAGCAGTTCGTTCACGGCCTTGCCGGTTTCGAAGAACACCCGGGCGTTCTCCTCGGGCGTTCCGGGCAGGATGCCGTGGCCGAGGTTGAGGATGTGGCGGCGGCCACGGGCCTTGCGCACCGTGTCGAAGATGCGCTCGCGGATCCCCTCGGGGGTGCCGAACAGCAGGCCGGGATCCACATTGCCCTGAACGCCCACATGCTCGGGCAGACGGGCGATGCCGTCGGCCATGTCCACGGTCCAGTCGAGGGACACGATGTCGACGCCGGTGCGGCCCATGCGCTCGAGCACGCCGGCGCTGCCGGAGATGTAAAGGATCAGGGGGGTGTCGGGATGGGTGGCCTTCACCTGGTCGATCACCCGCTTCTGATAAGGAGCAGCAAAGGTGTCGTAGTCGATCGGACTGAGCTGCCCTGCCCAGGAGTCGAACAGCTGCACCACCTGGGCGCCGGAGTCGATCTGGTAACGCACGTAGGTGGCGATCGAATCGGCGAGATGGCCGAGCAGCTGGTGCAGCAGTGCCGGCTCGCGGAAGGCCATGGCCTTGATCACCGCATAGCTCTTGCTGCTCTTGCCTTCCACCGCGTAGGCGGCCAGGGTCCAGGGGGCGCCGACGAAGCCGAGCACCGCGGCCTGGTTGCCGACACTGCTGCGCAGGCGGCCGAGCACTTCGCCCACGAACGGCAGCGCTTCGGCAGGGTTCAGCGGCCGCAGGGCATCCACCTGAGCCTGGGTGCGGATGGCGGGCTCGATGATCGGCCCCCTGCTCTCGATGATGTCGAAGTCGATTCCCATCCCCGGCAGGGGGGTGAGGATGTCGGAGAAGAGGATCACGCCATCGGGCTGAAAGGCGTGGAACGGCTGCATCGAGATCTCGTAGGAGAGATCGGGGTTCTCGGAGCGTTCGCGGAAACCGGGATGGCGGTCGCGCAGGTCGCGGTAGACCTTCATGTAGCGGCCGGCCTGACGCATCATCCACACCGGCGGCCGCTCCACCTGCTCACCTCGGGCGGCGCGCAGCAGCAGGGGGAGGGTGTCGGCCATGGGGTGGAGAGCGGGAAGGGGGAGGACGGAGAATCGGGCGGCAGCGGCCATTCCCGGCGTGAACCTAGCCGAAGGGGGCCCGTTCGCCGGGGGATGGAGGGGCGGGATCCCTTGCCGCGAGAGGGTTTCGCGCCAAGTCCCCGCCCGTGCGGATGCGTTTCTTCACGCCGCTCTTCACGTCATCGTCAGGCTGGCCCGCTGCTCAGCTCCATTCCGGGCGATCGAGTTCGGCGGCCAGGTTGCTGAACCCGCGCTCCAGCTCCGCCAGACAGCGGCGCCGGTCGCCGCACCATTGCAGCGCCTCGCCCGCCAACCACCACGTCGCAGAAGAAGGGCACCAGCAGCGCTTCCCCCCGGGGCAGCGCCTTGCCGAGACCGTGCAGGAACACCGGCGTGGCCGCCAGCTGAAGATGGCGCTGCAGCAGATGGGCCACCCCGCTTCTCAGGGGGCCCTAGTACCTCCGGTTCGCCCCGCGTTCCCTCGGGGAACAGGATCACGATCGCCCCCTTCGCCAGGGCCGCCTCCACCGGAGCCAGCGGGTCGCGATGGGCGGCACCTCCCCCGCGTTCGATCGGCACGATGCCGGCCAGTTCCGTGATCACCCCCAGCACCACGTGAGGCTGAGCAGCAGGGGATCCTTTCCGGGCACCAGCGCCAGGGGCAGACAGAGGGCCGCATCGGCGAGCCCATCGCCGAGTTCGTTCAGCACGGCGCCGCTGGGCGTGGCCTGGTGGAACTCCCGGGCGAAGATGCCATCAAGGGCATTGAGGGCCCATGCGCACCAGCAGCACGACCGACAGCAGCAGCCAGAGGGGCCGGCCCGGCTGAAGCGCCAGGGCGGCGCCCTGACCCAGGGAGAGCAGCAGAGCTCCCCAGGTGACAGCATTAGCGCAGACCCCGCCGGCCGCGGCGGCCTTGGCCAGGGACCTCAGCAGCCCCTGGAAACGGGGCTTGAGGTCGTAGATCGAGGTTACGACCGCCTCAGCCTCAGACGCTGGCCTTGAGGGCCCGGTCGTCGGGACGGCTGCGAGCCTCGTCGCGACGGAACACCAGCACGCTGAGGGGCGGCAGGCACAGATCGAGGGAATTCTCATAGCCGTGGATGCCCCATTCCTCGGTGAACTTGCCGCCGAGGTTGCCGAGATTGCTGCCGCCGTAGCAGCTGCTGTCGGTGTTGAAGGCCTCCTCGTAGAAACCGGCCAGGGGCACTCCCACCCGGTAGTGAGCATGGCTCTGGGGCGTGAAGTTCGCCACCACCACCACCCAGCGGCCGGTGGTGCTCTCCCGGCGCATGAAGCTGATCACCGAGTGGCGGTTGTCGTTGCAGTCGATCCACTGGAAGCCGAACTGGTCGAAGTCGTCACCCCAGAGGGCCCGCTCGGAGCGGTAGAAAGCGTTCAGATCGTCGACGAGCTGCAGCAGGCCCTGATGGGGCTCGTGCTGCAGCAGCTCCCACTGCAGATCGCCCCAGACGTTCCATTCGGCCCGCTGACCGAACTCCATGCCCATGAAGATCGTCTTCTTGCCCGGGTGGGTCCACATGTAGGCCAGCAGGGCTCGCACGTTCGCGAATTTCTGCCAGTCGTCGCCCGGCATCTTGTGCAGCAGATTGCTCTTGCCGTGCACCACTTCATCGTGGCTGAGGGCCAGCATGAAGTTCTCGGTATAGGCGTACCAGATCGAGAAGGTGACGTTGTTCTGGTGGAACTGCCGGAACCAGGGATCGAGCTCGAAGTAATCGAGCATGTCATGCATCCAGCCCATGTTCCACTTCAGGTTGAAGCCGAGTCCGCCGATGTCGGTGGGCTGGGTCACCATCGGCCAGGTGGTGGATTCCTCGGCGATCGAGAGGGCGCCGGGGAAGTGCTGGAAGAGCACATGGTTGGCCTGCTGCAGGAAGCGCACGGATTCGGTGTTCTCTCGCCCGCCGTGTTCGTTGGGTATCCATTCCCCATCGGGTCGCAGGTAATCGCGATAGAGCATCGAGGCCACCGCATCCACCCGGATGCCGTCGATATGGAACTCCTCGAACCAGTACACCAGGTTGGCCACGAGGAAGTTGCGCACCTCGTTGCGGCTGTAGTTGAAGATCAGCGTTCCCCATTCCTTGTGCTCACCGATGCGGGGATCGGCGTGCTCATACAAATGGGCGCCGTCGAAGAAGGCCAGGCCGTGGGCGTCCTTGGGGAAATGGCCCGGCACCCAGTCGAGGATCACGCCGATGCCCTCGGCGTGGCAGCGATCCACGAAGGCGCGGAACTCGTCGGGGGTGCCGTAGCGGCTGGTGGGGGCGTACCAGCCGGTGACCTGATACCCCCAGGAGCCATCGAAGGGATGCTCGGAGATCGGCAGCAGTTCGATATGGGTGAAGCCCCGCTGCTTCACGTAGGAGATCACCCGCTCAGCGAGTTCGGGGTAGGTGAGCAGCCGGGCGCCGGGCTTGAGATCGGCGGCGGGAACCGGAGGCCGCGCGCTGCCATCGGTTTCCCGGAAGGGCTCGTCGGCGGAGCCGTGCATCCAGCTGCCGAGATGCATCTCGTAGACCGCGATCGGCCGGTCGAGTGGGTTGGTGCTGTCCCGCTCCACCATCCAGGCGCCGTCGCTCCAGTGGTAGCGCCCCAGTTCGGCCACCACCGAGGCGTGGTTGGGGCGCACTTCGTGGCGGAAGCCGTAGGGGTCGGTCTTGGGGTAGCAGTGACCCGCCTGGGTGCGGACCTCGTACTTGTAGACGTCGCCGGCTTTCAGTCCGGGGACGAACAGCTCCCAGCTGCCGCCCACCCGAGCCTGCATCGGGTGATGGCGCCCGTCCCAGCCGTTGAAATCGCCCAGAACCGCCGCGCTGCGGGCGTTCGGGGCCCACAGGCAGAACTGGACGCCGGCGACGCCGTCCTGTTCACGCACATGGGCCCCCATCCGATGCCAGATGTGGTGGTGGTTGCCCTCGGCGAACAGATGGCGATCGAGTTCGCCCATCCACTCCTCGCGGAAGGCCCAGGGATCGTGCTGCTCGTGCTCGATCCCGCCGCGCCTCACCCGCACCCGGTAGGTGCGGCCGGGATCACCCGCCACGCTGGCCTCGAACAGCCAGGGATGGTGCGGCGTGGCCATCGGCAGCGCCGGAGCGCCATCGGCCAGCAGCAGCTCCACCTGCTCGGCATCCGGCATCCAGATCCGCACCACCCAACCGCCTTCAGGCAGGGGTTGGGGCCCCAGCACCGCGAAGGGATGGTCATGGCGGCACTCGGCCAGCCGCACGGCATCGTCGACCATCCAATCGAGGCTGGGCAGAAGCATGGAGGAAGGGGACTTGCGACGGGAGCTTACGCCGGTTTACCTGCTCACTGCCTCAGCGGGTGGGCACGGCCTTGGGCTTGGCCGGTTCGGTGGGGAAATCGACGCCGATGATCGCGTTGCTGCGATCGAGGATCACGTAGAGGTTGTCGGTGAGACGGGTGAACTCGATCGTGACCATCACGAGCTTCATGTCACCGCTCTGCTCCGAGGGCAGCACCTCCCTCACCCGCACGACGTTGCCGGTGCGGCTCTGGAGGTTGAGCCACTTGCGCTGCAGACTCGCCGGCGGGATCTCCGACTGCAGGTCGGGGTTCAGGAAGCTGTCGGCGGCCACGAAGCGGCCATCGATCAGGGCCTGCACGAAGTTCCGCGCCACCTGTTCGGCGGCCTGATCGGAGAGATCGAGGTGGTAGCCCTCCAGCAGGCCGTCGGCGTTGATCACCATCAGCAGCTTGCGAATGCCGGCACTGGTCTGCAGGGTGGCCTCCACGGTGCTGGCGTCATAGGCGGGCACCACGGTGGTGATGGTCCAGCTCAGCAGCTTCGGCTGGCGCTTCATGTTGGCGGCCACCAGCGCCGGGCTGGAGATGCGCTGCAGGGTGGGTGCGAACTGGGCATAGCGGGTGTTGGCATCGCCGTCCCGGATGCTGCGGAGGATGCGCTCCGCGGCGGCACGGGCCTTGGCCTCCACCACCGCGGAGCTGGTGCGGCTGGCCGGCACCGCCGGCACCTTCAACGCCGGATCGGCCGAGACCGGATTGGCCGAGGCCGGAGCCGCCACCGCCGCGCCCGTCAGGCCAGCGGCCAGGGCCAGGCCCAGCAGGCCGGCGGCCCGCCGCAGGAACAGGGGCTGGAACGGGGACAGACGCGGCATCGTGGAGGCGGTTGGGGCCGGCTCAGTCTGCCCCAGTCAGCGGGGTCAGCCAGAGGCGGCTGCCCGCCAGCCGCAGGTCGAGGCCGATCACGCGGTGCCGGGGGCCAGGGGCCTCCAGGGGGAGGCTGCCGTCGCCCGGGTTGACGGCGATCTGGGGCCAGGCGGCGGCCGCCAGCGACAGGCGCAGCTGATCCCCTTCCCCCAGTCGCAGGGCCAGGGGCTGGAGCGTCAGCCGACGGCGCAGGGGAGCTCGGCAGCCTTCGCCCCGGTAGCGGACCACCCCGGTGGAAACCTGCAGCACCGCGTCCTCTTCCCCTTTCAGGTGGGAGAGGGCGGCGCAGAGGTCGAAGCCGTCCTGGTCGGCCGCCACCATCAGCTCCAGCCGGGGGATGCCCACCAGCTCCAGGGGCCGTTCCAGGGGCGGGGTGGTGAAGCAGGCCACATCGGCGCGCCCATCCAGATCGGCCCGCTCCACCACCCCCGGATCCAGGCCGAGATGCCCCCCCCGCCCGGGAGCGGGACGCCAGGGATCGTGGACGATCCGCAGCTCGCCCCCGCCCTCGGTGGGCGCCACCAGCCGACCCTCGTCGCTGCGGATCGCCGCCAGGCCGCCTGTGGCCAGCGACCAGCCCTGCGCCGCCGCAGCGGCCGGCAGCGGATCCCGGCCGTGCAGGGTCCAGGAACCATCGGGGAACTGCAGGGCGATCCCCCCTTCTTCTGGGCCCGGCACCACTGCTCCCCGTTCCGGCACGGCTCCCTTCCCCGGCGGCACGACGGTGTGTCCGGTTGGTGAGCCGTGGCGGGCGGGCAGGTGCCGCCGCAGGAAGGCCAGCTGAAGCTCGTCGATGCCCCCCCGCCAGTCCAGATGGCTCCAGGCGCCGATCACCAGGGTGGGCCGTCCGCCGGCCTGCCGAGCTCGGCGATCGAGATCGAGCACGCCCCGCAGATGCGGATCGTGCCATCCCCCCACCAGCAGCAGCGGGCGCCGCAGCAGGGCCGCGGCCACCGGGTGGATCCGCCACCCCTCCCGGTGGGCGGGATCCCGTTGCAGCCACTGCCAGCCCATGCCGTCAGGGTCGAGTCGTTCCAGCAGGGAGGGCCCGTCCCGCAGGAAGGTGCCCTGCTCGAGCTGGCGGCGGATCGCCAGCCAGCCGCTGTCATCGCTCCGGCGCCGGCAGCCCTCGGCGGCCAGCTGCAGGGCCCAGGCCAGGCCCAGCGCCCACCAGTGGGCATCGCCTTCGCTGGCCCAGTGGCCACGCTCGTCGAGGCCGGCCATGGCCGGGATCAGGCAGTCGGGCAGGGGGTCGGTGGTCCCGTCAGCACCGTTGTCGTTGCCGCTGTCGCCACCGATGTCGCCAAGGCTGGCGCCGTCGTTGAGCAGCTGGGTCGCCCCCTGGTAGGAGAAGCCGTAGGTGGCCACCCGGCCGTCAGCGCCTGGCAGGCCGCGGGCCCAGCACACCGCCGCGGCCCCGTCGGCGGCCTCCTGGGCGAATCCCCCGAAGCGGCCCTCCGAATCGCCGCGGCCGCGCACGTCCTGGATCGCCACCAGGAACCCCTGAGCGGCATACCAGGAGGGATCGGCATAGGTGGGCGTGGAGGCGATCGCCCGTCCATAGGGCTGGCGCATCAACAGGACGGGCCAGGGACCTTCTCCTGCGCGCCCCCCCGGATCCGGCTGCCAAAGGCGGGTGGCCAGTCGCACCCCGTCGGGGCAGCGCATCCACACGTCATGGCAGCGGGCCACGGATGGGCTCAGCGCACGTCGGGGCAGTGGAGACCGATCACGTAGGTGGTGAGCACCTCGGCGTCCATCGGGCTCAGGCCCTGGCTCTCAGCCACCCGGGCAACTGATTCCTTCGACGTGGCTGACTTGCCCTCGGCATTGAGGGCCTTGAACTGGCGGCAGAGTTGTTTCGCCAGCTCGGGGTTCTGCTTCACCGATTCGAGCAGGGCGGAGGCGGCGCTCGCCGATCCGATCGGCGCGGCGAGCACACCGAAGGCGAGTCCTGCGGCCAGGGCCAGGGGGAGGGTGCGCAGGATCGGGAAACGGGCCATGGCGGCCTGAAGTAGT
>JBJTUJ010000132.1:0-6724 GCA_046080685.1 Cyanobium sp.
CCCTGCCGCCCAATGCCTCGCCCAGCGAGCTGCTCACCCACCTCAACCTGCTCTCCCACGGACAGCCCATCCACGCCGCCGTGCTGCTCTTCGGCCGCCAGCCCAAGCGCTTCCTGCTCAGCAGTGAAGTGAAGGCCGCCCACTTTCACGGCACCGCCGTGGCCAAGCCGATCCCCTCGTATCAGGTGTTCAAGGGCACCGTGTTCGAGCTGGTGGATCAGGCGGTCGACTTCGTGCTTGCCCGGCTCAACTTTGCCGTCGGCACCCGCGCCGCCTCCACCCAGGCCCCCGCCGCCTACGAGATTCCGCCGGAGGTGATCCGCGAGGCGATCGTCAACGCCGTCGCCCACCGCGACTACACCAGCAACGGCTCGGTGCAGGTGATGGTGTTCGCCGATCGGGTGGAGATCTGGAACCCCGGCAGCCTGCCGCCTTCTCTGTCCTTGGCCCAGCTGCGCCAGCCCCACGGCTCGATCCCCGCCAATCCCCTGCTCGCCGAACCCCTCTACCTCACCCAGTACATCGAACGCCTCGGCACGGGCACCGGCGACATGATCCGCCGCTGCCGAGAAGCGGGCCTGAGCGAGCCGGTGTTCGCGCTGGAGGATGGGTTTCGGATCAGATTGGAGCGGCCCCTGACTCCGCCGTCTTCCTCAGTCACTACGGAAGAAACTACGGAAGAAACCAAGGAAGAAGCTGAGGAAGAAAAGCGGGATGCGGGGAGGCAAGTCGCCGCCACCGGTAGAACCACCGTCCGCGGCGACCAGATCCTGGCTCAGCTGCGCGCCAATCCGCAGGTCACCATCGCCGAGCTGGCGCAAGTGCTCAACCTCTCCGATAGTGGCGTGGAGTACAACCTGCGCAAGCTGCGCCAGGACGGCCGCATCCGCCGCGAGGGCTCCACCAAAGCCGGGCGGTGGGTTGTGCTCCCTTAAGCGCAGGCACTCAGGCAGCCCTATCCTGAGCGTATCGACCTCCCGGCCATGACAGAAAGCAACAAGCAACAGCAGCCAACTACAAAGACAGGCATTACCACAGAACGTCTCGACAATATCCGCAGCATCAACTATCCAGACCCTTCCCCTGAAAGAAGACCTACCAATCCATTTACAGGCCGCCCAGTTGAAGCATCTACAGACAAGGGGAAGAACGCGCCCAAGCCCACCCGATAAAGACCCCAAAAAGCAGCCGTGGCCATTTCACTAGATGTCATAATTGGGACACTTATATTCGTCCTCCCAGGCTTTGTCGCTGTTGGTACTTATGCCTGGATTGGTCGTTTTTTCTCTCGCCCGGACTTATCGCGCAGCACATTCGCCCTCATCGCACTGACCCTCTCTCTTCCACTGATCTTAAGCTTTAACCACCTAGCATCTAATCTCGCTGCAAGCTATTTCCACAGGGTCGACATTCCTGACATCAAAGCTGGCCCTATTGATCCAGACTTCCTGCGTTCGCTCACCCTTCTTTATGGTCTTTCTGCATTTGTCGGAGGCCTTGCCGCGTGGATCTACAATGGAATCAGGGAAATCGGTCGTAGAAGAGACGGGCTGAGCTGCACTCTCAGCACTCGTGACGTCTGGACCCAAGTAGTTGGACAGTGTGGCTACACCCCAGAGATTCTGATCATACTAGACAAACACGCTTACTCTGGTTATCTCAAGCATGCCACTACACTTGAAGCCGATCCCTACGTATATCTAGGCAAGCCATCGGTATTGCCTCTTGACGGTGCAGGACTGCCTGATTACGAGGCCTTTAGGCATCTTGAAGTCGATGGTATCTTGCTCAAAAAGACCGACGTCAAGTCGCTTTGGTTCATTGATCGCGGCATTTCCGGTCTCTCAGACCAAAAAACGCCTCCAATAGATCGGCCGAATCTATTGGCACGTTTTAAACAGTGGCTATCCATCAAAGATAGAAGATCTCAATCACACGATTCGCTATGAGCGGCCTCGGCTTCGAACGAGCCACCCAGGACCGGGTGCTGAAGCTGTTCCAGGAGCAGCTGGGTTACCGCTATCTCGGCGACTGGAAGGATCGAACCGGCAACAGCAACATCGAGGAAGGGATCCTCACCGCCTATCTGCAGCGGCGCGGCTACAGCCCAGCGGAGATCAGCGGCGCGCTCTATCAGCTGCGCAGTGACGCCGACGTGAGCCAGGACGGCCTCTATGGGGCCAACCGCCGCGTCTACTCCCTGCTGCGCTACGGCGTGCAGGTGAAGGCCGCCGCCGATCAGCCCACCAGCACGGTTTCCCTGATCGAGTGGGACAACCCCGATGCCAACGACTTCGCCATCGCCGAAGAGGTGACGCTCAAGGGCCCCCGCGAGCGGCGGCCGGATCTGGTGCTGTACGTGAACGGCATCGCCATCGGCGTGATCGAGCTCAAGCGCAGCGGCGTGAGCATCGGCGAAGGAATCCGGCAGAACCTCTCGAACCAGCAAGACAACTTCCATGCGTGGTTTTTTGCCACCATTCAATTCGTGCTGGCTGGCAATGATTCGCAGGGCCTGCGCTACGGCACCACCGGCACAGCCTCCAAGTTCTTCCTCACCTGGAAGGAAGGGGCACCGGATCGCCGCCTCAAGCGCCTGGATCAGGATCTGCTCAAGATGTGCCGCAAGGATCGGCTGATCGAGCTGATGCGGGATTTTATGCTCTTCGATGCCGGCAGCAAGAAGCTGCCTAGAGTGCATCAGTATTTCGGCATCAAGACCGCCCAGTCGTTCATCCGGCGCCGGGAGGGGGGCATCATCTGGCATACCCAGGGCAGCGGCAAAAGCATCGTGATGGTGCTGCTGGCGCGCTGGATCCTTGCGCACAATGCCAATGCCCGGGTGTTGATCATCACCGATCGCGATGAGCTGGATCAACAGATCCAAGACGTTTTTGCTGACGCGAACGAGCGCGTGCATCGCAGCAGCAGCGGTCAGGATCTGATGCGGGTGCTCGGCCAGCCCAGCCCCCGGCTGATCTGCTCGCTCGTGCATAAGTTTGGCGCGCGGGGCGTGGAAGACTTTGAAGCGCATATCGCCAGGCTGCAGCGCGAGCCCTGCCCAACCTGCGGCGAGCTGTTCGTCTTTGTGGATGAATGCCACCGAACCCAGAGCGGCAGGCTCCACCGGCTGATGAAGGCCATGCTGCGCGAGGCCACCTTCTATGGCTTCACGGGCACACCCCTGCTCACCAAAGATCGGGCAACAACGCTGGAGGTGTTTGGCCGCTACATCCATGTATACAAATACAGCGAAGCCGTGGCTGATCAGGTGGTGTTGGATCTGGTTTATGAAGCCCGAGACATTGATCAACGCATCAGCTCTCAGCAAAAGATAGACCAGTGGTTTGATGCCAAAACCGCCGATCTGAACCCCTGGCAAGTGCGAGAGCTCAAGCGCTACTGGGGCACCATGCAGGCCGTGCTCAGCTCCCGATCACGTATCAACAGGATCGTGATGGACATCATCTATGACATCTCCACGCAAAAGGATCTGGCCAGTGAGCGAGCCACCGCCATTCTGGTGGCCTCCAGTATCTATGAAGCCTGCCGCTATTTTGAACTGTTCAACCAAACTGAACTGAAGGGTCGTTGCGCTGTCGTTACCTCTTACGACCCCAAGGCCCGCGACATCAGTAAGGAGGAAACCGGTGCCCACACCGAAACCGATAAGCAGTTCATCTACAACACCTATTCTAAACTCCTGGAAAGCGTTCAGCCAACTTCAGGCCAATCACGCAGCGAAGCCTACGAAGAGATGGCCAAGCGGTTGTTTGTGAAGGAGCCGGCCCGGATGAAGCTCCTGATTGTGGTCGACAAGCTCCTGACGGGCTTTGACGCACCATCGTGTCGCGTATTGTACATCGACAAGAGCATGCAGGATCATGGCCTGTTTCAGGCCATCTGCCGCACCAACCGGCTGGATGGAGAAGACAAGCAATATGGCCGAATCGTGGATTACAAGGATCTTTTCAAGAAGCTGGAAAATGCCATCAAGGTCTACAGCGATGAGGATTTAGACGGCGCAGCCGAAGGCGCGGATCCCAATGTGGTGCTGCAGGATCGCCTCAAAAAAGCCAAGGAACGCCTGGATCTGGCCATGGAGCAGGAGCGCCTGCTGGCGGAGAGTGTTTCTCCACCCCAGGATGAAGCAGCGGTTGTGTTGCATTTTGTTGGTTCGAGTGATCAGGCCGATGGCAAAGAGCAGCAGGAGCCGGTGCGCGTGGCTTACTACAAAGCCGTCGCCGAGCTGATGCGGGCTCACGCGGCGCTGGCCAACGAACTGCCCGCAGCGGGGTATTCCGCCAGGGAGATCCAGGCCTTGCTCCAGCAGCGCGATCGAGCCCTGGATTGGCGCCAGATCATCCGCGTGGCGGCCGGCGAAAACCTCGACCTGAAGGACTACGAAGCCGACATGCGCTTCCTCATTGACGCCTACATCGAAGCGAATGACTCCCGCAAGATCTCGGCCTTTGATGATTTACCCTTGCTGCAATTGATTGAGAAGCTGGGTATCCAGAAAGCCCTTGACACGAGCATGGGCAAGGGCGCCAACAACCAAAGGGCTGTGGCGGAAACGATCGAAAACAATGTGCGTAACACCATCAAGCGAGAGCACGCCAACGACCCCACCTTCTACGGTCGAATGTCCGAAGTGCTGGATGAAATCATTCGCCTCCGCAAACAGAAGGCCATCAGCTACGAGCAGTATCTTCAGCGGGTTGCTGAGCTCGCCCGCCGTCTGATCCGCAAAACCGACGATGACACCCCCACGCCTCTCAACAGCGATGGCAAACGGGCGCTGGGCAGCAATCTCCACGGCGATGTGGCCCTAGCCCTGAAGGTGGATCAGGCCGTGCGGATGTCCCGGCCCGATGGTTGGCGCGGCGTGCAGGCCAAAGAGAATATCATCAAGGCAGCGTTATTCGAGGTATTAGAGAATCAGGAAGATGTGGAACGGATCTTCGCGATCATTTTTGCTCAGAGCGAATACTGATGCCCCAGCCTTACCCGAGCCATCAGCTCCTGATTGGTTCGATGGCGGTGGAAGTCACCGTCAAACCCATCAAGCACCTGCACCTTTCGGTGCTGCCACCTCGGGGCGCCGTGCGCATCTCAGCGCCTGAAGGGATGGGCGAGGCTCAGCTGCGGGCCTACACGATCGGCAAGCTCGGCTGGATCCGTCGCCAGCAATCCCGATTCGAGCGCCAGGAGAGGCTCAGCCCCCGCCAGGTGGTGGAACGCGAAAGCCACTACGTCTGGGGCCGGCGGGTTCTGTTGCATATCGAGGAGGTGGACAAGCCGCCGAGGATTGAATTGCGCCCGAACCATCTCCACCTGTTCATCCGGCCCGGCAGCAGCAGCACCAAACGCCTGCAGCTGTTGGCTGCCTGGTATCGCGAGCAACTTCGCACAGCCGCCACCCCGCTGATTCAGCGATGGCAAGGGGCCCTGGGGGTGGAGAGCAACAGGCTGTTCATCCAGGCCATGCGCTGCCAATGGGGAAGCTGCAATCCCGCCAGCGGCAACATCCGCCTCAACACCCAGCTGGCCAGCAGGCCCAGGGCCTGCCTCGAGTATGTGGTGCTGCACGAACTCGCCCATCTGCGGGTGCCCCGCCATGACGAGGCCTTCCGCCGCCTGCTGGATCAACACCTGCCCGATTGGCCGGAACGGCGCCGGCTGCTCCATGCCCTGCCGCTGGCGGATTCCGGCTGAAGGCCAGGGCGCTCGGCGCCCTTCAGGCTGGCGCGGCAGAGTGAACCACCCCGGCGACGTGACGTGCCCAGCGTGATGGCCCAGCATGGCCGCGACCTGCGGGGATTCCTGCGCCTGCTCGAGCAGCGCGGCCAGCTGCGCCGCCCCTCAGGGCCGCGGCTGCGCCGCCGCAGCCGGCGGCAGCCCGGCGGCTGGCAGGAAGGCAAAGGCAGGGGTGGGCTCGAATCGGGCGGCCGTCTCGCCGCCGTAGATGCGGCCACCGGCCACCTGCAGGCGACGCACGGGGGCACCGGCGCTGAGGTTGATCCGATCGAGCGACACCCAGAAGACGCTGGGGACGGCGACGGAGTCGAAGTAGAGCACCCGGCGCTTCTGATCGCTCACCACCCGCCAGAGGGTGGAGGCGATGTTGGGGAGCCCCGGGGTACTGATGCCGAGAGGAACGCTGACGGCACGCACCACGCCGAGCACCCCGGAAAGGGCCTGGAGCGCAAAGCTCCGCTCCGGCACGGCGTTGATCACGGCCGGATCGGCCTGGCGGGGAAGGCTGGCGAGCAGGAAGGAGGCGCGCACGAAACGATCGGCAGCGCGAATCGTGCCCGGCAGGAAGCTGTTGCCACCTACGGTCTGCCAGTAGCTGTTGAGGGCGAGTTGCTGATCGAAGCTGGGCGAATTGGTCATCACCGTGTACCGGCGTCCGTGGTGAACCACGAGCCGGCCGCCGATGTACTCGAAGATCGCCGAATCGCCTGTGGCGTCGGACAGGGAGAGGTGCAGCTGGGCCTGCTTGCCATTGGGCAGCAGGGGGGCCACCACCCGGAAGGGCTCGCGGCGCAGCACGGCCACCGCCTCCTGCACGGTGGCGAACTGATCAAGGGCGTACTGGGCCCAGAGCGAGATGGAGAGCACGGGCTTGCCATCGGGCTGGCCGTAATCGGATTCCGCCAGATAGAGGAGGTTGGCCACCAAGCCCTTCTCATTCATTCCCTCCGCTGTGCCGAGGTCG
>JBJTUJ010000133.1:0-3600 GCA_046080685.1 Cyanobium sp.
GGCGGTGTAGGCCTTACCCACCAGCAGGTTGCCGTTGCCTTGCACCGTGGCGACGTAGCTCAGGCTTCGTCCGGCCTTTCCTTTGCCGTTGACTTTACCGTTTCCGAGGCTGACGCCCTTGGCCTCCAGCAGGGCCTCATAGAACGCTGTGAAGTTCAGCCGTTCACTGCCGTCCTTCTTTGTGCTGACATAGCCTGCGGCCCTAACGAGATCGGACTTGGAGGCATCGCTCTGCTCCTTGACCTTGGTCAGCAGTTCAGATCCAGTGAGGGCCATGTTGATGCAGCATCGATTGGCTCGATCATACCGAACATGCTGATCTCGGCCAGAGCGACAAGGGGCGGTTGCCCGCCCCTTCAGCGGAGGCTTTCGCAGGCCTCGCCGTTACCATCCCCATCAAGGTGGGTGTGGCCTTGTCCCAGCAACTCCTGGGCGCGTGCAAAGGAGCCGTGCCTGGTGTCAACTACGTAGGCGCTCGCGCCTACCTAATCGTCGCCGAACAGGGTGGGCACAGGAGTGGCATGAGCGCCTAGCTTCCCATGGCGGGGCGGACAGCAGACGATCAGGCGCGTCAGTTTTCCGTCGGCCACCTGCTGGAGCAGGTCGATCAGGAGCTCGGAGAGCCGGTGGAACTGGAAGCTGGGGAAGGCGCCGGTGATGAACTTCCGGAATGGCAGCGCCTGGCTGGCCGTTGCCAGCCAGGTCAGGGTCGGGAACACCCAGCAGCCCCCAGTCGGCTCAGATGTCCGTAAGTTGGAGGAAAAGTGGTGCTGGGTGAGGCGGGCTCTTCGCCGTGATCATCAACAGTGAGAAGGGCTCCGGACGCGAATCCAGAGCCCCAAGGTTGTGACAGAGCCGCTTGACAGAGCGTCGATGTTGAGGATCAGAACCGGAAGGTGGTCTGAACCAGGCCGCCGAAGGTGCCAAGGGTGTCGCCGTCGCTCACGCCTGCATCGAGCAGGGCGGAGCGCACGCTCGCCGCGCTGTTGGTGAGAGCGCCGCGGGGACGCGAGAGCCAGAAGACGGCCGGTGTGACCGCGATGTTGTCGGTGACCTGGAACTTGTAGAACGCCTCCAGGGCGAACTGGCCATCGGCCACATCACCGCTGGCGGAATCACCCGACACCGACGTGATGAAGGTGGGCTGACCGATGGCGAAGCCGAGGGCGTTGCCCTTGATGAAGGCGTCCTTCCAGTTCAGGCCCACGTACCACGACTGGCTGGCCGCGGAATCAATGTCGAGCGAGGGACCGACGAGGCTGTTGGCGACGCGACCCGTGTAGTTGTAGGTGTTGTAGCCCCAGCCGGCACTGATCGAGGGGAACCAGCCCGTTTTGATCGGCTCCCACCAGCCGGCGACCGACCAGGAGCTGAGATGGCCGCCGCCCGTGGCGCGGTTGTAGATGTTCGGCAGCAGGCCCTGGCTGAAGGGTGTGCCCAGGATCGGCACGCCGGCACTGTTGTAGGCGTAGCCACCGCTGAGGTTCCAGTTCTTGCCCTGGTAACCCAGCTGCAGGATGCCGGTCTGCTGGGAGGCCGAGTTGCCGATACCCCCGCTCGTACCGAGCGTGTAGCTGGAGGTGGTGTTGCCGGTCCCGTTGGGCTGGCCGTTATCGGCGTTGCCCGACACGTAGGTGCCGCCGAAGGCGAAGCCGGTCTTGCTGGGACGCCACCAGAGGCCGGCACCGGAGCCCAGCAGCCGGTTGTAGACCGCGGGGGAACCGGCGTGCTGGAAGAACCGGAGGATCTGATCCGCCTTGTAGGCACTCGGATAGCCGAAGGGCAGGCCTTCATCGGAGGCGAACCTCGGGCCCACCACGGCCGTGAAGCTGGAGCCGATCGGGAACCTGTAGTACAGACGGTTGATGGCGACGACATCACCGCCATCGGCGTTGCCGATGTTCTCCTCGAAGGCCGCTTCCAGCTGGGTCAGGCGGGTGGGATCGGCCCCGAAGCCGGAATCACGGAAGTTGCCGGCGCGCAGCTGGGTGCGCAGCAGATCCTTGCCCGTGAAGCTGGTGTCGAAGTTGAGCCGCACATCATAGTTGAACGTGAGTGCGTTGCGCAGCGGAACTGGCGTATTTGGGAGACTTCCGTAGCTATTCCGGTCGCCGTTTAACTGGTTGCCTGAGTAGTTCAATGCGCCCACAACCCAGCGTGTGTCAGCGCGGAGCTTGGTGGTGGTGGAGAATCGGGTGGCCTCAAGCTCGCCAACCTTGGCCTCAAGGCCATCCACGCGGCCGCGCAGCACGGCGAGTTCCTGCTCGAACTCCTTGAGCAGCCTCTTCAGCTCATCGGTGACTTCGCTGATCCGATCGAGGCAGGAATTGAGCAGAGCCGCAGCTTCATAGCGTGTGAGGGCCTGTGCGCCCTTGAAGGAGCCGTTGGGATAGCCGGCCACACAGCCGTAGCGCTCAATCAGGTTGCTCAGCGCCTGGAAGGCCCAGTCTGTGGGCCTGACGTCGGAGAACTGGTTGATGCTGGTGACCTGCTCCTGGGAGCCGGAGGTGTAGCCGTCGATGGCGTTGAGGTTGAGCTCCCCGGCCTGGGCGAGGGCCGGCGACAGCATGCCGGCCATGGCCGGTGCTATCAGCAGGCGCTGAAATGGTTTCATCAATTTTAAAACTGAAATGAAGGACTTTTCAACGGAACCATCGGATAGTTCTGGGAACTTCAAATGGCGTCTTGTGACTGGGCACGTATATATGTGCCCACAGCATCTGCATGTGTATCCAGGCAAAGGCTTCTTAATCGCGTTGGCGGAGCACCAGATCGATCAGCTGCAGCAAGGATGCCCCCGCGGCCGCCACGTAGGTGAGGGCGGCTGCATCCAGTACCCGCCGTACACCATCGGCCTCCTGCTGGGTGGACACAATTCCCGTATTCGCCAGCACCGCTTTCGCCCGGTTGGAGGCATTGAATTCCGTGGGCAAGGTGATGAGCTGAAACACCACCACGGTTGCGAACATGCCAATACCTGTCCAAATCAGGAGCGGTGAAAAGGAAGGCAGGCGGAGCATCAGACCAGCCATGAAGGGACAGAACCAGAGCATGTTGCCCAAATTGCATAGGGGCACCATGGCCGAGCGCCACACCAGGGGCAGGTAGCCCACCTTGTCTTGAATGGCATGGCCGGCCTCATGGGCCGCCACGGCGACCGAGACGATGGACTGGCCGTCGTAGACGTGGGGCGAAAGGCGCAGGGCCTTGGCGAGGGGGTCGTAGTGGTCGTTCAGGAAGCCTTTATGGCGCTCGATCCGCACACCCTGCACCCCCGCGCTCTGCATGACCGCCTGGGCGGCCTGGGCGCCGCTATATCCGGATTGCACATTTACATTGGCGAAACGACGAATCGTGCTGTTTATCTTCCATTGGGTCCAGAGGCTGAAGAGCAGAGCTGGGGTGGTCAGAACGAGGTATTGCAAGTCGGAGACCATGGCGTTAATCGCGGGGGGCGGTGGCGAATGGAACAACACCATTGTTCTGCGGCCATTTGATGAAAGTCAATCATCATCAGATGGAAGCAGATGGAAGAGGCTGTAATCGGCCCCGTTGGATTGCCTTGCAGATCGAACGATTGAGTCTTAGGAGTGCCCCTTC
>JBJTUJ010000134.1:0-21278 GCA_046080685.1 Cyanobium sp.
ACACCACTCGCGGGGACGCCAGCTTCTTGCCTGCCACTCAGGGGCAGCGTTAGGTTTTTCCAACCACCCTCAGGAGGGGAGTCATGGCAACAAGAGCGAAGAAAGCAACACCCGCAAGAGAGAAGGTAATCGGCGTAACAATCCACGTTCTTTCGTCTGAAGGTCACTGCAAGACGATAACCATCGACCCAGAGCTTTCCGACGCGATCTTCTGGACTGATAGAGCAGTGAACGAAATTCTTGCGCCCTTCTATGAGAAGAACGAAAAATTCACAACCCAAGAGGAATTAATTACCAGATTCGGCCCGCAGATGAAGGCCACATTCAAGCAGTTGGGTATTCAAACTGCCGAAGTACGGATTACGCCTGAGTTGGTCAAGGCAATGTGGCAAATGAGCCACGATAACGGCGACCAATTCTCCTACATCCTAAAAACCCGTAAGTGCATTCCTCGGCCTTGCAAATAAAGCCTACAACGCCATCAACTCGGACGGGCAAAAGCGGCGCTTCGCTCTGCTTTTGCCCGCCGGTTATGGCGAACGTCAGCCAAATCTCTGGGAAGGAAGCCGGACTGAGCGGACAGAGAGGATGCCCTCTGGCCTGGGATATTGCTACAATGGCATCAATAGGGAGCTTATCATGAACTTCACTTTAGAGAACGAACAAGAAATAGACGGTCGTTGGATCGCCGAGGTGCCGCAGCTACCTGGGGTTCTTGCATACGGGAGCACCTCTGCTGATGCAATGGCAAAGGCCGAAGTCCTGGCCCTTCGTGTTATCGCTGATCGGCTTGAAAATGGCGAATCTGAGCCAGTCAGCATCCGGTTCTCGCTTCCGCTGCCTGCATGAGCAATTGGCGGTCAGCCAAAGCCAATTAGGTCTTAGCGGCCTTGCATTCCATTGGATGGAGGGTTAAACGTCAGTCAGGATCTCACAAGACTCTTGAACATGCAGATTATCCCGACTACGTTTTCGCATTTCGTGATGGCGAGGAGATTGGTCCCAGGATGTTGTCTCGAATTGCCAAGCACACCGGCCTCAAGCCAGGTGATCTGTGACGCAGGCGGGAAATCGGCTTACAATGCCGTGCACCTGAGCCGCCACCGCGTGGCCATCTGCTTCTCCCTTCATACATTGCGGCCAGGTGATGGCAAGCGTTGCGCAGCGGCTCAACGCCCAGGTCGTCCACCAGGGTGAAGAAGCGCAGCATAGTTCCGCCAGTGGTCAATGCTTGTGCAGCGCACTGCGTTCTGCATACAATGCGTAGTCAGTCGAAGGTCAATCTTTTCGAGAATACAGCCAAGTAATATAACCTGGCTTGAGAAGTCGCTCTTGAGCTGCTGCCCAACAAACCACTCCAGCCGACGGGAATCACAGAAGGCCTTTGCCCAAGGCGCGCCGCTGGCGGTGCGGCCCCGCAGCGTCGCCGGCCTGCAGCTGGGCTGCTGGTACTGGCGGGCATGGCCGTGGCAAGCGTCGTGGTCAGGGGGCGGACAGCGATTTCAGCCGCCATTGATCGGTGGCAGGAAGGCCAGCTCGTCGCCATCCGCCAGGGGTGTGTGGGCCGCGGCGAACTGCTGGTTGATCGCCACCCGGATCCCCGCCGGCAGCTGCGGACACGCGCACAGCGGTCGACGACGCCAGCGGCGATGCCGTGCAGGTGGTGATCAGCAGCGACGGTTGCCGCGGCTGCGGGAACCTGTGGACCAGCCGGCGGGAGCGGGTTGAGCACCCGCCGGTCGGGGCTGGGCTCAGCGCCAGTTCTCCGTCAGGGTGGTCAGGTCGCTGAGTGCGGCCGGCAGAACGGGAATCGCCTCGCCCAGGGCTTCGGCTGGGCAATCCGGCTGCAGCCAGGGCCGCAGGTCGAGGCCGCTACCGGGCGCCGCTCGTTTCCGGGTTGCAATCCCGGAGCGCCAACGCTGCCGCGATCACCCGCCGCCGCGGTGCCGCCGCCGAATCCTGATCGTGCAGCGGCGTGACGCGCACCATGGGCCGTCCGGCCTTGCAGATCACAAACGATGCGCCGGCGGCGGCGGCTTCCTCCACCAGGGGCGACAAGTGGGTTTTGGCCTCGTGCATGTTCACCTGGCGTATCCCCGAACCCACCGCAGGGCAACCAACTCAGTCGACCCGACCTATGGCTCAGGGCGCAGCGGGCGCTTGATCGGCCTCCGGCCGGTTCACGTTGCGGATGGCGCGGGGATCCAGGCACACCGCCCGGGTGGGCAGGTCTGCCAGCCAGCTCTGCAGGCGCCGTTCGCCTCGCCCCACCGCTGCGGCCAGGTGGGCACCGACCCGGGCGCTGCTCGGATAGAGGCCCAGCAGCGGTTGCAGCCGCTCACCGTCGTGGGCCAGGTGCGGCTGCGTGGGGCGCTCCGCTGCTGCCGCCAGCAGCGTCCGCAGCACGTCCAGGCTCAGAGCCGGCATGTCCACCGGGCAGAGCAGCAGCCGCTCCTCGGGGTGCTGCCGCATCAACCGGTGCAGCGCCAGCAGCGGCCCCTCCCAGGGCGGCGGTTCGGCCAGGGCGGTGATCGGTGGCAGCCGGGGGGCCAGTCGCTGCGCCAGTGCCAGGTGGGCAGGGTGGCGACTCAGCAGGGTGATCGGTGCGCCAAGCCGGCCTAGAAGCAGCAACGTGCGCTCCAGCCAGCAGCCGCCCTCGGGGTGGGGCAGCAGCGCCTTGTCGCGGCCCATGCGCCGGCTCTCACCACCGCTGAGCAGGCAGGCGCGCAGCGGCATCAAGGAGATGGCTCCGCCATGAGCAGCCCGAACTCCGCCAGGGCCCGCGGCAGGTTGCGATGCTCGTGGCCGGGATGGCTGAGCTTCACCAGGGCGAAGCGCTGCAGTTCATCGAGTTCGGCCCAGGCCCCGGGCCGCAGCTGCAGCCCCAGCTGGCCTGCGGAGGCGGCCAGCACCCCCGGCAGCTGCTCGCCCCGCTGCCAGGGCTCGCCAGCCGGTCTCGGCAGCTCCTTGGCCGGGCCGGCGCTGAGCCCGGCGGTGCGTCGCAGCAGGTGCTGCCGCATCGCCTCGATCGAGGCGGCGTCGTCAGGCCAGGCCAGCAGATCGGCCCGCTCGCTCTCGCCCAGTTCGCTCCAGTGCTGCAGCTTCAGCTTCACGCCGGCCAGATCGAGCTTGCGCCGCACCGCCATCGGGATGCAGCGCAGATCGCTGGTGAAGTCGGCCTCGAAGGCGTAGCAGGTACGGGCGAGTGAAGAAGACAGGGCGCGCCGTCGCAGATGGCCCCATTCCAGCGCGGCACCGGCGGAACCGTAGCGGTGCTCACACAGTCGGTACCGCTTCGAGTGCTGCAATCACCCTGCGGTCTGCATGGGCGCCGCGCGCAGCCTCACCCCGGTGTGCTTGTTCGGACACCCTGGGTTTCGTCGCCTGCTCCCCAGGAGCCGATCCCCCTGTCGATGCCTGAGACCACCCGCACGAACGCCCGCAGCCAATGCCCCTACTGCGGGGTGGGCTGTGGCCTGGAACTGCTGCCCCCCTCCCCGTCCGGCCCGGGGGCGCGCTGCGACGCGGACGGCACGCCGATCTGGACCGCGCGCGGGGATCGCCACCACCCCTCCAGCCTCGGCCAGGTGTGCATCAAGGGCGCCACGGTGGGCGAGACGCTCTCCCGCGGCCGGCTCCGCCAGCCTCTGCACCGCAGCAGCCTGCAGGAGGAGTTCCGGCCGATCAGCTGGGAGGCGGCCTTCGAGCTGCTGGTGGAACGCATCAACGCCAGCCGGCAGTCCCGCCGCGGATCCGGCGGCATCGCCATGTACGGCTCGGGCCAGTTCCACACCGAGGACTACTACGTCGCCCAGAAGCTCTTCAAGGGGGCCCTGGGCACCAACAACTTCGACGCCAACTCCCGGCTGTGCATGAGCTCGGCGGTGGCGGGGTACGCGCGCAGCCTCGGCTCCGACGGCCCTCCCTGCTGCTACGACGACCTCGACCACTGCCGGCTGGCGTTCCTGATCGGCACCAACACCGCCGAGTGCCATCCGGTGCTGTTCCAGCGGCTGCTGAAGCGCAAGCGCCGCCACCCCGACAGCGTCACGATCGTGGTGGTGGATCCCCGCGCCACCGACACCAGCAAGGCGGCGGATCACCATCTGGCGATCGCGCCCGGCACCGACCTGGCGCTGCTGCACGGTCTGGGCCACCTGCTGCTGCGCAACGGTGACACCGACCCTGCCTTCCTCGACGCGAGCACCGAAGGGCTGGAGCCCTACGCCGATCTGGTGGCCGCCTGGACTCCAGAGCGGGTGGCCGGCGTCTGCGGCCTTCCCGAAGCGCAACTGCGGGCGGTCGCCGCCCTCTGGGGCGGCAGCGCGAGCGTGCTCAGCCTGTGGTCGATGGGGGTGAACCAGCGGCGGGAGGGCACGGCGGTGGTGGGCGGCCTGATCAACCTGCACCTGCTCACCGGCCAGATCGGCCGGCCCGGCGCCGGCCCCTTCTCGCTCACCGGCCAGCCCAACGCCATGGGCGGTCGGGAGGCCGGCGGGCTCTCCCATCTGCTGCCCGGCTACCGGCAGGTGAGCGATGGCGGCCATCGCGCCGAGGTGGAGGCCGCCTGGGGTTTCCCGCCCGGCTCGATCGCCCCCGAGCCCGGCCTGACCGCCTGGCAGCAGATCGAGGCGATCGAGGCCGGCGACCTGGATCTGTGGTGGGTGGCGGCCACCAATCCGCTGGTGAGCCTGCCCAACCTGGAGCGGGTGAAACGGGCCCTGCGCCGCTGCCCCCTGGTGGTGGTGAGCGAGTCCGCCGCCGACAGCGAAAGCTGCCACTACGCCCATCTGCTGCTGCCGGCCGCCCCCTGGAGCGAGAAGGCCGGGGTGATGACCAATTCCGAACGGCGGATCACCTACTGCCCGGCCTACCGGCCGCGCACCGGCGAGAGCCGGCCCGACTGGGAGGTGTTTGCCGAGCTGGGCCGCCGCCTGGGGTTCGTCGACCAGTTCCGCTACGGCTCCTCGGCGGAGGTTTTCGCCGAGTTGGCGGCGCTCACCGCCGGCCGGGTCTGTGATCTCTCCGGCCTGAACCACGACCTGCTGGAGCGGGAGGGCCCCCAGCAATGGCCCTTTCCCACGGGCAGCGCGCCCGGCAGCGGCTCACGGCGGCTGTACACCGAGGGGCGCTTCCCGAGCCCCTCGGGGCGGGCCCGCTTCGTGGCCGACCAGCCCCTGGGTCTGGCGGAACCCCCCTGTGAGGCGTACCCCCTGGTGCTCACCGTGGGCCGCTACCTCGGCCATTGGCACACCATGACCCGCACCGGCCACGTGGAGCGCCTCCGGGCCTTGCATCCCGAGCCGCTGCTGGAGATCCACCCCCGGGATGCGGAGCGCTTCGGGCTGAAGGATGGCGAGCTGGCCACGATCCGTTCGCGCCGCCATGCCGTCACGGCCAGGGTGCTGGTTACCGAGCGGATCCGGGTGGGCACGGTGTTCCTGCCGATGCACTGGGGCTTTCGCCAGGAGCCGGCCTGCGAGGCCAATGCCCTGATGCATGAGCAGGCCTGCCCGATCTCAAAGCAACCGGAGCTCAAGGCCAGCGCCGTCGCGGTGGCCCCGGCCGCCGCGGAGCCTCAGCTCTCGTCGTGGGCGTAACGGCGGAACAGGAAGTCGAGGGCACGGTTGCGCAGCCGGCCGTAGCGGGGATCGGACTGGATCGCCTCGTAGTGGCGCGGCCGCTCGAAGGGCACGTCGAGGATCTCGCCGATGGTGGCGGAGGGGCCGTTGGTCATCATCACGACCCGATCGGCGAGGAAGAGCGCCTCATCGATGTCGTGGGTGATCATCAGCACCGTGGGCTTCTGTTCGCGCCAGATCGCCAGCAGTTCCTCCTGCAGTTCCTCGCGGGTGATGGCATCGAGGGCGCCGAAGGGTTCGTCGAGCACCAGCACCGCGGGCCGCACCGCCAGGGCCCGGGCGATCGCCACCCGCTGGCGCATGCCGCCGGAGAGCTCACCCGGCAACCGGTGGTGGGAGTCGGAGAGATGCACCATGTCGAGGTGGTGCTCCACCACGTCGCGACGCACCGTCGCCGAGAGCTCCGGCCGGGCCGCCTTCACCGCCAGTTCCACGTTCTTCCACACCGTGTGCCAGGGCAGCAGCGAGTAGTTCTGGAACACCACCATCCGGTCGGGCCCCGGGCGATCGATCGGCACGCCCTGCAGGGTGACGCTGCCGCTGGTGGGCCGGAGAAAGCCCGACACCATGTTCAGCAGCGTGGACTTACCGCAGCCGGAGTGGCCGATCACGCAGAGGAACTCCCCCTTGCGCACCTGCAGGTTGATGTCCCGCAGGGCCTCGAACGGCCCGCGGCGGGTGGCGAACACCTGCCCCACCGAGCGGAACTCGAGAAAGGCATCGCCGGCATCGGCAGAACCGGCTGACGCGCTGACACCGGCAGAGACGGAGGGTTCGAACATGGTGGTCATCTCAGCGGTTCGCGAAGGGTCGGGGGGCGGCGGCGTTCGCGGCCGGCAGGCTCACGGAAGCGACGGGGGGCACGCATGCACCCGGAAGGCTGCGCAGATAGCCGAGCGGATCGTCCTGATCGAACGGGATGCCATCGGCCAGGGCGATGGCGTCCCGTTCCGGGTGCAGCACGGGGTAGCCGGCCCGCTCCAGGGCCCGGTCGCAGATGTCGTGGCGGTACACCTGACCGAGCAGCTCCAGGCGGTTGCTGGGGAACGGGCACCAGCCCCAGCGGCTGTACTGGGTGAGCAGCCAGGTGCCCTCCCCCCGGTTGGGCACATGGGCCTTGTCGGCGTGGAACTGGTTGAAGCGCAGCAGCACGGCCGGCTCCTCGCCGGTGCCGTAGTCGAACTGGCGCTGCAGGGCGAGGGAGGAGCCCGAGCCCAGCCACTGGGGGCGGCTGAGCAGGCCGATGAGGTATTCGCGCTGGGCGCCGTCGTCGCAGCGGGCGCCGGCCTGCATCAGGCCGCTGCAGAGGGCCTCCAGCGCCTCGCCATGGAGCTCAGCCCAGGCTTCGGAGCAGGTCAGCACCTTCTCCGGATGGCCGCTCCAGATGTCGAGATCGGTGGCGAGCACGTAGGCCAGGGAGGATTCCACCGCCCGGGCCACCCGGTAGCGGCCGGCGATGAAGCCGTCGATCTCGCCGGCCGTCAGCGCCGCTTCCATGCCCATGGGGGAGAGCGCGCTGAAGCGCACCTGCCGTTCGACCTCGATACCGCCGGCCGCCAGCCAGTGACGCAGCAGGACCTCGGCGATGCCCCGGCTCTGGGGCACAGCGATCCGCAGGGGGCGCTCGCGTCGGGCCAGCGCACGCGCCAGGGTCTGGCGGTCGTTGACCCCCCGCTCCAGGAAGCGTCGGGCCAGGCAGAGGGCGTTGCCGTTGCGGCTCACGGTCATCGGCGTGATCGCGGGCCAGGGATCCGCTCCGCCCAGACCCAGGCACAGGGACAAGGGTGTGGTGGCGGCCGTGATCGCCGCCTGGATCGCTCCGCTGCGCAGCTCCAGTTCCAGCAGCTGCCAGTCGTCGAAGGGAACGGGCTCCACCACCAGCAGCGCCGGATCGAACAGCCCCTCCTCCAGCGCCACCGCCAGCGGGGCGATGTCCAGGCCGGGCATGTAGCCCAGGCGCACCGCCACCGGCTCCCGGGCGGCCGGCGCCTCGGCCGGCAGCGGCGCCACCGCGGCCCGCCGCTGGCGCAGGCGGCGCTGCTGCTGCAGGAAGCCGATCAGTTCCGTGCGCAGGCCGTAGTAATCGGGGTGCTCCATCACCGCCAGCCGCTCCCGCGGCCTGGGCAGGGGCACCTTGAGGATCTGGCCGATGCCGGCCTCGGGTCCGTTGGTCATCATCACCACCCGGTCCGAGAGCAGCAGGGCCTCGTCCACGTCGTGGGTCACCATCACCGCAGTGAGACCCTCCTCCTGGCAGATGCGCATCAGCTGCTGCTGGAGGTTGCCGCGGGTGAGGGCATCGAGGGCGCCGAAGGGCTCATCGAGCAGCAGCAGCTTCGGGCGCAGGGCCAGGGCGCGGGCGATCGCCACCCGCTGCTTCATGCCGCCGGAAAGCTCCGCCGGGTACTTGTCGGCCGCCGCAGCCAGACCCACCATCGCGATCTTCTCCTCCACCAGGACGCGCCGCTGGGGGGGCGACAGGTCGCGCATCACCGCGTTCACCCCCAGGGCGATGTTCTGCCGCACCGTTTTCCAGGGCAGCAGGGAATAGTTCTGGAACACCACCATGCGATCGGGGCCCGGCTCGGTGACCTGGCGCCCATTCATCAGGATGCCGCCAATGCTGGCCTGCAGCAGGCCGGCCAGCAGGTTGAGCAGGGTGCTCTTGCCACAGCCGGAATGGCCGATCAGCGAGACGAACTCGCCTTCGGCGATCTCCAGATCGATGTCCCGCAGGGCCACATAGCGCCCACCTCCCTGCAAGGGAAACACCTGGGTGACGTCATCGACGGTGAGAAAGCCGCTGCCCATCTCAGCGACCTCCCCGGGCAACGCGACGGCCGGCCCAGGCCACCAGGCGGTCGAGCGCCAGACCCACCAGGCCCACGTAGAGGATCGCCAGGATGATCTGGCTGGAGCTGGAGTCGCCGCCGGCGTTGTAGGCGTCCCAGATGAAGTAGCCGATGCCGCCGTCGGCCTTGAGCATCTCGGCCGCCACGATCGCCAGCCAGGCCAGACCCACGGAGATGCGCAGGCCGGTGAACACGTAGGGAACGGTGGCCGGGATCACCACCTCGCGGATGTAGTCGGCCCTGCGGAGCCGCAGCACCCGGGCCACGTTGGTGTAGTCGGTGGGGATCTCGCGGATGCCCACGGCGGTGTTGATGATGATCGGCCAGATGGCGGTGATGAAGATCACGAAGATCGCCGAGGTGTTGGCGTCCTGGAACACCATCAGCGAGATCGGGAACCAGGCCAGGGGCGGCACGGTGCGCAGCACCTGGATCACCGGATCGAGCCCCTTGCCCACGAAGCGGCTCAGGCCCAGCAGCCCGCCGATGGCGATGCCCACCACCGCCGCCAGGCCATAGCCGGCCGCGACGCGTTGCAGCGAGATCAGAATCTGTAGCCCCAGTCCCTTGCTGGTGCCGCCGTCGTCGAAGAACGGCTGGCTGATGTAGGGATCCCAGGTGTCGACCACCACGTTGATCGGGCCGGGCAGGCGACCCACTCCGAGCACCAGTGAGAGCAGCTGCCACACCAGCAGGAAGCCGCCAATGCAGACCAGGTAGGGCAGGAACGTCTTCAGGGCAGGGGTCAGCCGGCGGTGACTGGATGGGGACCGGCCGGGAGGCCGGCCCGCTGAGGCAGTGAGGGTCATGGGGCGAACAGAGGTGGTGACCCGCGGGAGGATCGGGATGCGGCGATGGATCTCAGGCCAGGGCCTTGATCTTCAGAGCGTCGAGATAGGCCTTGGGGTTCTCGGGGTCGAACACCACACCGTCGAAGAAGGTCTCCTTGCCGCGGGAGTCGCTGGCGGGGATCGCCTTCTCCTGGCCGATCGCCCGGGCGGCCTCCTTCCAGAGATCGGCCCGGTTCACCTGCTTCACCAGGGCCGCCACGTCGGTGCTCGCGGGCAGGTAGCCCCAGCGGATGTCCTCGGTGGCGAACCAGGTGTCGTGGCTGGTGAAGGGGAAGGAGGCAGCGTCGCTCCAGAACCGCATGCGGTAGGGGCTGTCCGTGACGCTGCGCCCGTCGCCGTAATCGACGTTGCCGGCCAGGCGGGGCTTGATGTCCTCGACCTTGGCCTTGATGTACTTGTCCATGGCGAGGATCTCGCACATCGCATCGAGATTGGCGGGGTCGTCGCACCATTGCTGGGCCTCCAGCACAGCCCTGAGCAGCGCCTGGGTGGCCTTGGGGTTCTTCTGCGCCCAGTCGGCCCGCAGCGAGAACGACTTCTCCGGGTGGGCCTTCCAGAGTTCACCGGTCTGGGCCACGGTGTAGCCGAGTTTCTTGTTCACGAGCCGCTGGTTCCAGGGCTCACCCACGCAGAACACGTCCATCGTGCCGGTCTGCATGTTGGCCACCATCTGCGGCGGTGGAATCACCACCAGGTCGGCGTCCTTGTTGGGATCGACGCCGTTGGCGGCCAGCCAGTAGCGCATCCACAGATCATGGGTGCCGCCGGGGAAGGTGACGGCCGCCTTGAACTTGCGCGGCCCGGCGTTCTTCGCAGCCACGGCCTTGGCCAGCCCCTCACGATTGTCGATCGTGAGCTTGTCGGCCAGCAGTTCCTTGGAGGCGGAGATGCCCTGTCCCTGCACGTTCAGCCGGGCCACGGTGATCATCGGCAGCGGCTGCTTGCTCTTGGTGATCGTGCCGGCGGCCATCAGCAGCGGCATCGGCGTGAGGATGTGGGCGCCGTCGATGCCGCCACCGCCGCTGCCCAGTTCGAGGTTGTCGCGGGTGACGGCCCAGGAGGTCTGCTTGACCACCTTCACATCGGGCATGCCGTGCTTGTCGAAGAAGCCCTTCTCCTTGGCGATGATCAGCGGAGCCGAATCGGTGAGGGCGATGAAGCCCAGGGTGGCGCCCTTCACCTCGGGGGCATCGGCTCCACCACCGGCAGGAGCGGGTGCACTGCCGCTGTCGGTTGATTTGCCGCCACAGGCGCTCAGCCAGATGGCACCCGCCGCGGAACCGGCGGCGGTGATCAGAAACTTGCGGCGCGACAGACTGGACATGAGCGGAAAAACAGAGGTATGGGGTCGCTGGGTGGAGCCCGCAATCAGGGCAACCAGCGCTCCAGACGGGCCTCAGAACGAAGCGCCCCTGTCCGGTTGTGGCGGGAAGGCGTCGGCGCGCAAGCTGACCGACCGGCTTACAACATCACGTCGGGGGGACTGCAAGGCGTGGCGATTGTTACCAGATCCCCAAGTCGGGACCGAGCGGGCTGTTCTCCGCTCGCTGCGTGAATCATCTGCTGGCGGTGCGATTCGCCGCTGCGGGCCGCCAGCAGGGCGCGGGCCTGAGCCAGAGCAGCCTCCTGGCTGGGGAAGACATCGGCCAGCCAGAGATAGGCCGCCAGGTTCCAGAGCAGGGCATCGGCCAGCGGTCCCTCGCCCTGCAGGGCCCGCAGGGCCTGATCGCGCCAGGTCGGGAGATCGTGCCAGGCCACGTCCTCGGGGCGGATGCCATGGTCGCGGGGGTGCAGCAGGATCCGCTCCGGATCCCTTCCAGCCCGCAGGCGCGCGGTGATCCCCGCCCGGGTGGTGGGCAGGTCGACCGAGCCCTCCAGCCCCTTCACGGTGAGCACATCGGTTTCACCGGCCGCCGTCAGGGCTTCCCAGGCGCGCTTCTCCGTGGGTGGGTGCACGAAGCCGCTCACCAGCAGGTGTTCGCCGCCGTGGGGGGTCCAGAGCAGTTCCAGGCTCGCCACCGGCGGCCGTTTGCCGATCTCGTCGCGCACCGGCAACAGCCGCTGCGCCAGCGGGAAATGGTCGGGCTGATGGGTGAGGGCAAGGTTGTGGCGGTTCAGCCGTTCCTGCAGCGCCGGCAGGGAGTGGCCGCTCCAGTCGATGCCGAGGGCGGCGAACAGCTCTGCCAGCGTCACCCCGTACTTCACCGGCATCGGCTCACCCCCGTGCAGGATCACCGGCAGGCCGGTGCTGGCAAGCACCAGGGCGGTGAGGGGCAGGACCGGGGCCGTGCGACTGCGGCCGTCGTAGGGCACGCCGAAGCAGAGGGCCCGGCGACCGGGGGTGGCCAGGGTGGGCCCGTGCCGGCGGTAGCTGTCGAGCATGCCTGTGAGCTCGATCGGCAGGGGCCTGCGGATGCGATGGGCGATCAGGAAGGCCCCCATCTGGGCCTCGCTCACCTGGCCCTGGAGCATGAGGTCCATGGCCTCCCGCGCCTCGTCGCGGCTGAGGCCAGTGCTGGTGTGCTCGCCGCTGCCCACTTTGCCGATCAGCTCCCGGAAGCGGGCACGGCCGGCACCCATGGCCTGGAGCCGTCGATCACGACGGCCAGCCACGGCTTGATCGGCGTCGGACCCGGCCTCCGGTTGGTTCAGTAGCGGATGCAACACGGGTAAGCCCCGCACCGACAGACACTGTGCATTATCTACTCCGAGTCCTGTCGGGAGTGGGTGGTGCTGCTTCCAGAGGCACCCAGTTTCCAGCCATCGAAATCCAGCGGCGTAGCCCTCATCGGCGTCTGCTCGGCCCCTGCCCCTGAGCGTGCCGCCGCATGTCCGATCCGTCTGCGTCTCTACCCATGTCCCCGTCGTCGTCCCCGCTCACCCAGCCCCGGCTGAGCAAGATCGAACAGGCCAAGGCCGAAGGCTGCGGCCTGGATCTGGAACCGCGTCTGCAGGAGCTGGCCGACCGGGGCTGGGAGGCCCTCGATGAGGCCACGCTCACCATCCGTCTGAAGTGGCTGGGGATCTTCTTCCGGCCCGTGACACCGGGCCGGTTCATGGTGCGCCTGCGCCTCCCCAACGGCGTGATCACCGCCGAGCAGCTCGACGTGCTCGCGGAGGCCGTGGATCGCTGCGGCCACGAGGGCAGCGCCGACATCACCACCCGGCAGAACCTCCAGCTGCGGGGCCTGCTGCTGGAGGACATGCCCCGCCTGCTGGCGGAGATGGCCGCCGTGGGGCTCACCAGCCGCCAGTCGGGTCACGACAACCCGCGCAACATCACCGGCAACCCGCTGGCGGGTATCGATCCGGAGGAGCTGGTGGACACGCGCCCTCTGGTGGCCGCGATCCAGGACCGGCTGCTGGCGCCAGACGGCCCCCGCAACCTGCCGCGCAAGTTCAACGTGGCCGTGGGCGGTGCGCCCGACAGCTTCCTGCTCCACAACGACCTGGCCTTTCTGCCGGCCCTGCGCGACGGGGAGCTCGGGTTCAGCGTGATGGTGGGCGGCTTTTTCTCGGCCCAGCGCAACGAGCTGGCGATCCCCCTGGGGCTGTGGCTGCGGGGGGATCAGCTGCCGGCTTTCACCCTGGCGGTGCTGCGCCACTTCGAGCACAACGGCAACCGGGAGGCACGCAACAGAAGCCGGGTGATGTACCTGGTGGAGGCCCTGGGGCTGGAGGCCTATCGCCAGGCGGTGCTTGACAGCTTCGCCGGCCTGCTGGGCCCGCAGGAGTCCGGCAGGGTCGGCGAACTGGTGCTGCCCCACGATGGCTCCCACCTGGTGAACCGCCCGCCCCGCTCCGGCCTGGGGGTGCATCCGCAGCGTCAGGCGGGCCTCCACTGGGTGGGGCTGCACGTGCCGATGGGCCGGCTGGAGGCCGCCTCCCTGGCCGAGCTGGCGGCCGTGGCCCGGCGCCACGGCACCGGCGAACTGCGCCTCACCGAAGCCCAGAACGTGCTGATCCCCCATGTGCCCGGCGAGCGGCTGGAGTCGCTGCTGGCCGAACCCCTTCTGGGGCACTTCCGCCCGGAACCCGGCCCCCTGCAGGCCGAGGCGGTCAGCTGCACCGGCAACCGCTACTGCAGCTTCGCCCTGATCCCCACCAAAACCACGGCCCAGGCGGTGGTGGAGGAGCTGGAACGCCGGCTGGAGCTGCCCCATGCCGTGCGCAGCCACTGGACCGGCTGCCCGAACGCCTGCGGCCAGCCCTACATGGGCGAGATCGGCCTGATGGGGGCCAAGGCCCGCCACGACGGCGAGATGGTGGAGGCGGTGAAGATCTTCCTGGGGGGCTCGCTGGGCAGCGAGCCACGGCTGGCCGAACTGCACCACAAGGGGGTGCCCCTCAGTGAGCTCACGGATGTGCTCGAGGGGCTGCTGGTGGAGCGCTTCGGTGCCCGGCGGCGGTCCCTCTGACGGCGTCGCGTCGCCAGCCCCGCGCCCACACCGGGGTCCGGCGGAGCCGCTGCCGCTCCAGCATCTCGCGCTGCCGCCACTGCTGATCCAGCGCCGCCAGCTGCGCCCGATCGCCGAGGTCCTGACCGCCGTAGAGCAACCAGGTGATCCGGTCGGGATCGATCCCCAGGGCCTCCACCTCGTCCCAGAGCCGCTGGCTGAGGGCCGGCTGGGCCTGATCGAACTGGGCGGTGGCCAGCTGGCGCACCAGCAGGAACACCAGCTGCTGCTCCTTCACCTGGGGGAAGGTGCGGTGGGCAATGGCCACCGCCGGGTCGTCGGCGCCGCCCCTCGGGCTGCCCCACGCGCCACTCCGCCGCCCATCGACCCTTGCCGCCATGACCCCGCTCTCGCCGTGCTTTGTATCAACAGCTACTCCCGCTGAGGTCCCTCGCCCATGGATGCCCACAAATCGTTGGTGGACCGGTGGCATGGTGGAGCAGGCCTGCGGCTGGAATCGGTGACCCCGGGCCTCGCCCCACCCCTGCCCCTCCCGGGGGAGCCCGAACGCTGGTCGCTGCTGCAGCGGCTGCGCCGCAGCCAGGCCAACCCCACCCCCTGGATCGACGCCCTGGAGGCGGGACAGGAACCGGTGGAGCCCGACCTTCTGGCGGTGCTGGCCAGGCTGGTGGAGCCGGCGGGCGCCCGTCGGCTGCTGGCGTTGGCCGGGGCCGCGGTGCTGGCCGCCCTCGAGCGGGAGCTGGCGGTGTGGGACGACACCGCGCGTTCAGCCTGGCTGGAGCCCCTGCTGGATGTAGCGGGCTCCGGGGGGGGCCTGACCGACCATCCGGCCCTGCTGCCCCTGCTGGGTCGGTGCCGCGATCCGCGGGTGGCTGCACGGCTTCGCCAGGCTCTGGAGCCTGGTGCGGACATCGGCGTGAGCCTGGGTCAGAACCTGCTGCCCCTGCTGGGACACCAGCGTCAGCCCGGCGATCTGCCGCTGCTGCTTCGCCACGCCCTGGACCCCGGGCCGATCCCCTTGCGCCGGGCCGCCCTCGAGGGGGTGGCCCTGGGGCTGGGGGCCTGGCCGCAGGAGCCCCTGCGCGAGGCCCTCACCACCCTGGCCCTGGATCTGGATCCGGAGCTGGCGGCCCGGGCGGTGGATCTGCTGGCCCGCCTGCCGCAGGGCGTCAGCGATCTGCATCGTCTCAGCCGCCGCGCCCTCGATCCGGGCCTGCGCCAGCGGCTGGAGCGGCGCCTGCGGGCATCGCTGCGGCCGCTGGTGCTGGTGGTGCATGGCCGCAGCGGCGGCGAGATTCCGGCCGAACTGCTGAGCCTTGCGGGCGAACTGACGGAGCGGCGCCTGACCCCGGTCCAGCTGGTGGCCCTGAGCGGCGGCCCGCAGGAGCCCAGCCCAGCCTTCGCCGCCGCCGTGCGGGCGCGGGGCGGCCTGCGGCTGGTGCCCCTGCTGCTGCTGCCAGGCGGCCATGTCCGCCATGACCTGCCGGGGATCGCCGCACACTGGCGGAGGTTCGGGCCGCTGGCGCGCAGCCCCTTTCTCGGGGCCTGGCCCGGTTGGCAGCAGCTGCTGGCCGCCAGGGTGGCGGAGGAAGCGGCCCAGGGCCGCTCGCTCCTCTGGCTGCACCATCCCGTGAGCGGCCACCTGCCCGGGCGCTATCTGGCCCACCTGGCCCACTGCAGCGGAGCCGCCGCACTGGCAACCTCCTACACCGCCGACGACCCCGGGCTTCACCTTCCGCGCGGCGCCGAGCTGGTGTGGCAGCCCCTGGCCCTGGCCGCCAATCGCCTCACGGACAGCCTGCGGCAGCGGTCGGACGGTCCGCCCCTGCGCCCGCCCCTGCTGCAGCAGGAGGCGGTGCGCCGGTTCCTGATCGAGCAGCTGGCCTCCCTGCCGTGAACGACCGCCCCCCTCAACCGTCGCCATTGCCACCAAGGGGGGGAACGGCCAGAGCGGAAAATGAATGTCTGTCCGTGCCGTGCTGCAAGGAATGACCGCCGCTCCCCTTCCCCCCGCCGACCTGCTGCCGGCCTACCGCGCCGCCGCCGCCGAACGGGAGGCCCTGGGGGTGCCGCCCCTGCCGCTCAGCGCCCCCCAGACCCAGGCCCTCACCGAACTGCTGCAGGCCCCGCCCGCCGGCGAGGAGGCCTTCCTGCTGGAGTTGCTGAGCGAACGGATCCCCCCCGGGGTGGATGAGGCCGCCTACGTCAAGGCCAGCTGGCTGGCGGCCGTGGCGCGGGGCGAGGTGAGCAGCCCGCTGGTAAGCCCGGTGGAGGCGGTGCGGTTGCTGGCCACCATGATCGGCGGCTACAACGTCGGCGCCCTGATCGAGCTGCTCGGCAGCACCGATCAGGCGGTGGCCGAGGCGGCCGCCGAGGGCCTGAGCCGCACCCTGCTCGTCTACGACGCCTTCCACGACGTGCTGGAGCTGGCCGAGAGCAATCCGCTGGCGAAGCAGGTGGTGCAGTCATGGGCCGACGCCGAATGGTTCACCGCCCGGCCCGAGCTGCCGGCGGAGATCACCGTCACCGTGTTCAAGGTGGAGGGCGAGACCAACACCGACGACCTCTCCCCCGCCACCCACGCCACCACCCGTCCCGACATCCCCCTGCACGCCAACGCGATGCTGGAGACGCGGATGCCCGGCGGCCTGGAGCTGATCGCCGAACTGAAGACCAAGGGCCACCCCGTGGCCTATGTGGGCGACGTGGTGGGCACCGGCAGCTCGCGCAAATCCGCCATCAATTCGGTGCTGTGGCACACGGGCACCGACATCCCCCACGTGCCGAACAAGCGCAGCGGCGGCGTGATCCTGGGGGGCAAGATCGCACCGATCTTCTTCAACACCGCCGAGGATTCCGGCGCCCTGCCGATCGAGTGCAACGTCGCCGCCCTGGGCAGCGGCGACGTGATCACCATCCGCCCCTACGCCGGCACGATCGAGCGCGCCGCTGGCGAGCCGGGAGCCGGCGAGATCGTGGCCCGCTTCGAGCTCAAGCCCAGCACGATCACCGATGAGGTGCGCGCCGGCGGTCGCATTCCGCTGCTGATCGGCCGCTCGCTCACCGACAAGGTGCGGGCCCAGCTGGGGCTGCCGCCCAGCGAGCTGTTCATCCGCCCGGTGGCCCCGGCCGACACCGGCAAGGGCTTCACCCTGGCGCAGAAGATGGTGGGCAGGGCCTGCGGCCTGCCGGGCGTGCGCCCCGGCACCAGCTGCGAACCGCTGATGACCACCGTGGGCTCCCAGGACACCACCGGGCCGATGACCCGCGACGAGATGAAGGAGCTGGCCTGTCTGGGCTTCTCGGCGGATCTGGTGATGCAGAGCTTCTGCCATACCGCCGCCTATCCCAAGCCTGTGGATCTCAAGACCCACGCCGAGCTGCCGGAGTTCATCAGCTCCCGCGGCGGCGTGGCCCTGCGCCCCGGCGACGGCATCATCCACAGCTGGCTCAACCGCATGCTGCTGCCCGACACCGTGGGCACCGGCGGTGACAGCCACACCCGCTTCCCCCTGGGCATCTCCTTCCCAGCCGGCTCGGGCCTGGTGGCCTTCGCCGCCGCCATCGGCGCCATGCCGCTCGACATGCCCGAATCGGTGCTGGTGAAGTTCTCCGGTTCGCTGCAGCCGGGCGTGACCCTGCGCGATGTGGTGAATGCGATCCCCTATGTGGCGATCCAGCAGGGGCTGCTCACCGTGGAGAAGGCCGGCAAGAAGAACATCTTCAGCGGCCGGATCATGGAGATCGAGGGGCTCCCTGATCTCAAGCTCGAGCAAGCCTTTGAGCTCACCGACGCCACCGCCGAGCGCTCCTGCGCCGGCAGCACGATCAAGCTCAGCGTCGAAACCGTGAGCGAATACCTGCGCAGCAACGTGGCGCTGCTCAAAAACATGATCGCCCGCGGCTACAGCGATGCCCGCACCCTGGCCCGCCGCATCAAAGCGATGGAGGAATGGCTCGCCAACCCGGTGCTGATGGAGGCCGACGCTGACGCCGAGTACGCCGCCGTGATCGAGATCAACCTCGATGCAATCACCGAACCGATCCTGGCCTGCCCCAACGACCCCGACAACGTGAAAACGCTCTCGGAGGTGGCGGGCGATCGCATCGATGAGGTGTTCATCGGCTCCTGCATGACCAACATCGGCCACTACCGCGCCGCCGCCACGGTGCTTGAGGGCCAGGGCCAAAACACGGCCCGCCTCTGGGTGTGTCCTCCCACCCGCATGGATGAAGAGATGCTCAAGCAGGAGGGCTACTACGCCATCTTCGAGAAGGCCGGCTCCCGCATGGAGATGCCCGGCTGCTCGCTCTGCATGGGCAACCAGGCCCGGGTGGACGACAACACCACCGTGTTCTCCACCAGCACCCGCAACTTCAACAACCGCCTCGGCAACGGCGCCCAGGTGTACCTGGGCAGCGCTGAACTGGCGGCCGTGTGCGCCCAGCTGGGCCGCATCCCCTCCAAGGAGGAGTATCTGGCGATTGCGGCCGAGAAGATCGATCCCTACGGCGCCGAGCTCTACCGCTACCTCAACTTCGACCAGATCGAGGGCTTCGCGGACCAGGGCCGGGTGGTGAGCGCTGAAGAGGAGGCCAAGGTGCTGGCGGAGGTGTGAGTCTCTCAGAGGGCGACTGCGTTGGGTTCAGGGGCCCTCAGGCAGATCCAGCCAGGCGGCCCCTGGCGGACTCACGATCCCCACCCAGTGGAACCAAGCGACCCACTTTCCCCAGACCGAAAGGTGGCATTCCGCTGTAGATCGATTCGTCGTCGCCGGCGCGGATTTGATAGGTCTCATGCCAGATGCCGACATCACCGCGGCTGCTGCCCACCCGCCGATTGAATGCTGTCCAGGCGGGCCAGTGGCGCTGGTCACTGCGACGGGCATAGGCCTCAAGTTGCTCGAAAGAACGCCAATACTGCACAAGTGTCAGCCCAAACTGGTGGTGACCGAGAAAACCGCTGTCGGGCTGAGCCTGCAGCTCTCTCAACATCATCGGCATCCCAATGAAAACAGGCAGCCACTGATGCAGCTTCCAGGGCTTGTTGATCCGCATGCCGATCAGGAAGACAACGAAATCGCCATCAATCTCAGCGGTCATGCGTTGGGGAATGATCGCCATCAACGTGCTGCTCAGTCAGTGATCCAATCGTGACCCACAGCCCCCGCCCGATCAACAGTCAGATCACACACCATGCCTGGCCAAACAGCGGGATCCCCAGGAGCAACGGCAGATTCTGTAGCAAACACAACATTTAGCCGGGTTCGGCGGCGTCCCGGAGCGTGCTCCCTTGCTTGCGGGCAGCGTCTCGCACCTGCATGACCCCGATCAACCGACTCGTCCGCCTCGGACTTGCCCTCACCGCCGCCGGCAGCCTTGCCCTCGCCGGTTGCTCCGCCACCAAGGACGCTGCCACCGGCGTTGGCGAAGCCGCCAAGGACGCTGCCACCGCCACCGGTCAGGCTGCCCTCGCTCCGGCCGTGACCCCGGTGCTCGACCTGCTCAAGAAGGGCGAAACCGAAGTGCAGTCCGGCAACATCGGCGCCGCCGTGGCCACCCTGGGAGGGTTCAAGGCCGTCTGGGACAAGGCCGCACCGGTGATCCGGCCGCTGGCCGGTGACAAGTGGCCCGCGATTGAAACAGCAGCCAACGGGGTGCTGAGCACCTTCGGCGGCGGTGGCGCCCCCGCTGCAGACGCTGCCGGTTCAGCCCTCACCGGCCTGATCGGCCCCCTCAGCAGCCTGATCGGCCAGTAGTCCGAAGCGGCAACAAGCCCAGGCAACCAGAAGGACAGCTCTTAGCCTTTGGCCAAACCTGCCCAGGCCGGGATGTCCTCCCCACCTTCGGTACAGACCCGCGTTCTTCGCGCCTCCTCCGGTCCCCAGATCAAGGCCGGGGACCGGGTCTGGGTCTGGTATGCGGGTGAACGACTGGACGGCACTCGGTTCGACGCCAATTTCAACTTCACCTCGTTCAGCGCTGAACCGAACCGTTCACCCTTCCCCTTCATCCTGGGCATCGGCCAGGTCATCAGCGGTTGGGATCAGGCCCTGGCCGGTCGCCGGCTGGGAGAGGTGCTGGAACTCACCATCCCCAGCGACCTGGCCTATGGATCAGCAGGCATTCCGCCAGCAATCCCTGCCGATGCCGATCTGCGCTTCATAGTTGAACTGCTCGCGAGTGGCAATCCCGGCCAATACACATTTCCCACATTCAGCGAAATCGGTGTTGATCTCAGCGCTGCAGCAGCATTGGCAGCCGATCTCGATGCCTACACCTTCCGAATTGGTCTGGATGGCGCCGATCATCTGATTGGCAGCACCATCAGCGATGGCCTGGCCGCACTCGGCGGCGATGACATTCTCAGCGGCCTGGATGGGGATGACCTGCTGCTGGGCGGCGGCGGGGACGACCGGCTGGCGGGAGGCCAGGGGAAGGACCTTCTCGATGGGGGCAATGGCTCGGATACCGCCGCATTCGGGAGCACCGACAACACGGTGAACCTCTCCCTCACCGCACCACAGCCGACCGGTGAAGGTCTCGACAGCCTGGTGTCCATCGAGTCCGTCGATGCAGGAGATGGGAATGATCAGGTCACGGGCAACGGCCTGGCCAACAGCATCGGTGGAGGGAAGGGCAACGATGTGCTCAGCGGCGGCGGCGGCAGCGATCGCCTCAGCGGCGGTGCGGGCGCCGATCAATTCCTCTACGGCCTGTCAACCGAGTCCGGCAAAAGCCGCTCCGAACGTGACACCATCACCGACTTCAACGGTCGCGAAGGGGATCGCATCGACCTGGCCGCGATCGATGCCCATGCCCTGCAACCGGGCAATCAGGCCTTTCGCTTCATCGGCAGCCAGCCGTTCACCGCAGGGCGCCCCGGCGAGGCAAGCTTCAGTGCCGGCCTGCTGCAGCTGAACCTCGACGCCAGCAAGACGGCCGACATGGTGATCACGCTGAGCGGGGTGAACAGCCTGCCGGGGCGCTTTCTGATCCTCTGAAGCCGCTGGCGCCCAGCGCCTGAGAGGCTGGAGTCGGCCCGGATCCCCGATCTCCCCTGAACCAGGAAACCCTGCTGTTCCAGCCCGCCGTGCCCCAGCCCGTGGCGCTGCGGGCCGTGCTGGCGTTTCCCAGCACCTATTCAGTCGGGATCACCAGCCTGGGGTATCAGGTGGTGTGGGCCACCCTGGCCCAGCGGCCCGACGTGGATGTGCGCCGGCTGTTCACCGACCGGAGCGATCCGGCCCATGGCGGCAGCCGTGGTCGCGGCGCCGATCTCGACCTGTTCGGCCTGTCGCTGAGCTGGGAACTCGATGGACCGGTGCTGCTCGATCTGCTGGAGCAGCAGCGGATCCCGATCTGGGCGGGTGAACGGGATGACGCCGATCCGATCGTGTTCGGCGGCGGCCCCGTGCTCACCGCCAACCCCGAACCCCTGGCGCCCTTCCTTGATGCGGTGCTGCTGGGCGACGGTGAACTGTTGCTGCCGGCCTTTGTCGATGCCCTGCAGGA
>JBJTUJ010000135.1:0-2755 GCA_046080685.1 Cyanobium sp.
CTCCCGCAGCAATTGGCAGATGGGAGAAATGGAATGTCCGATGGTCAGTCAGTCACAAGCAACGCAGATCGCCCGACAAACGCTCGCTTTGGAAGCAAGACACCGCCTGGCGCAGCCCCTCGGCCAGAGGGATTCGGGCCCTCCAGCCCAGCCCCGCCAGCCGGCTCACGTCCAGCTGCTTCTTGGGGGTGCCATCCGGCTTGCTGCTGTCCCAGTGGATCTCGCCCGTGAAGCCGGTGGCCGCCGCCACCGCCTCGGCCAGCTGGCGGATGGTGAGGTCCACCCCCGTGCCCACATTCAGGAAGGCCAGCGGCGCGCCCTGGTCGTCGCGCGGGGAGTCGGGGGCTCCAGGATCCCAGTGTTCGAGGGCGAACAAGCAGGCCTCGCCGAGGTCGTCGGCATGGAGGAATTCGCGCAGCGGTGTGCCCGTGCCCCAGCAGGTCACGCTGGCGGCGCCGCTGTCGGCCGCCTCCTGGAAGCGACGGATCAGGGCCGGCAGCACGTGGCTGTTGGTGGGGTGGTAGTTGTCGCCCGGGCCGTAGAGGTTGGTGGGCATCAGGCTGATGGCATCAAAGCCGTGCTGCAGACGCAGGGCCTGGCAGAGCTTGATGCCACTGATCTTGGCCAGGGCATACCACTCATTCGTGGGCTCGAGCGCTCCGCTGAGCAGGGCCTCTTCGCGGATCGGCTGGGCGGCGAACTTGGGATAGATGCAGCTGCTGCCCAGGAACAGCAGTCGACGCACCCCGCTGCGCCAGGCCGCCTCGATCACATGGTTCTGGATCTTGAGGTTGTCGAGCAGGAAATCGGCCGGATAGCTGTTGTTGGCCTGGATGCCGCCCACCTTGGCCGCCGCCAGGGCCACCACCGTGGGCTTCTGCTCGGCGAACCAGCGCTGCACAGCCGGACCATCGAGCAGATCGAGCTCGGCCCGCGTTGCGGTGAGCAGGGCACCCCCCTGGGCGGGATCGCCATAGCCGCCACGGCGCAACGCCCGGCAGATGGCGCTGCCGGCCATGCCGCGGTGGCCCGCCACATGGATGCGGTCGGACGGGTTGAGCAGAGTTGCCGGGGATGTCATGGCTTCCTCCACAGGCAGCGTCCCACCCGCTGCACATGGGACTCGAGCTCGGCGGGCAGATGATGGCGCAGCACCAGATCCACCCGCCAGGGCAGCAGCAGATCATCCACCGCCGCCATCAACATCAAATGATCAGTGTGGCACAACTGCTGCCCTTCCAGGCAGAGGTCGATGTCCGATCCCCGCTGATGGCGGCCCATGGCCCGGGAGCCGAACAGCCATACCGCCCGCAGCTGGGGCTGGGCCGTCAGGCACTGCAGCAGCCTCTGTTGGGTCTGCTCGGGGATGGGAGTCGTTTCGGTTTCGATGGCACTCATGGCGCCTCCTCCAGCAGGCGCGCCTCCAACTTGCCACGCAGATGCCGGAAGCAGCGAATGTACTTCCCCATGATGTTCGCGGCAATCGCCTCTGCGGTGGAGCGGTTATAGGTGTGGCTGGTGAGATTGCGGTCCTGGATCATCAACATCCAGGTTTCCCCATCTTCAATCAGTCCAAGGCGGAATGCCTCCCGCAGGGTGTCCCGGGATCCAAGCAGTGAGGCGTCTCCCTGGCTGCGCAACAGGTCTCTCAGGGTGTTCCAGCCCAGTTCGAAGGTGTATTCGAAGGCCTTGATCAACCCCTGTTGTTCCCGTTCATTGAGGCCTGGGGGCTCCAGGAAACTCTCCATCTGGGCCAGCGCCCTTTGGTAGTTGCTGAAGCGCTGTTGCCAGCGAACGTCTTCTGCCATCAATCCTGGGATGCGCGGGCCTGCTCCACCGCCAGGGGGTTGGTGGGTGGGTTCTCCATCGAGCCCACCACCTTGAAGCCCTTCAGGCGCAGCAGTGCTTCCTTGCGGGCTTCCTCCTTGTCGTGCTCCACCATCTCCGCCACCAGCTGCTCCAGGGTGGTGGTGGGCTGCCAGCCCAGTCTGGCGTGGGCCTTGCTCGGATCACCCAGCAGGGTTTCCACCTCGGCCGGGCGGAAGTAGCGCGGGTCGATCCGCACCACCACTTCGCCCGTGCTGCGCCTCCCGGTTTCCTCGATCCCCTGGCCCTCCCACTGGATCGCACCCCAGCCCAGCTCAGCGGCGGTGAGCTCGATGAAGCGCCGCACGCTCTCCTGCCGGCCGGTGGCGATCACGAAGTCCTCCGGTGAAGCCTCCTGCTGCAGCATCCGCCACTGCATTTCCACGTAATCGCGGGCGTGGCCCCAGTCGCGCAGGGAATCGAGATTGCCCATGTAGAGGCACTCGTCCAGACCCGCATCGATCCGCGCCAGGCCCCGGGTGATCTTGCGGGTCACGAACGTTTCACCCCGCCGCGGCGATTCGTGGTTGAACAAAATGCCATTGCAGGCATACATGCCGTAGGCCTCGCGGTAGTTCACCGTGATCCAGTAGGCGTAGAGCTTGGCCACCCCGTACGGGCTGCGCGGATAGAACGGCGTGCTCTCTTTCTGGGGAATCTCCTGCACCAGGCCATAGAGCTCGCTGGTGCTGGCCTGGTAAATCCGCGTTTTCTGGCTGAGCCCCAACATGCGTACCGCCTCCAGGATGCGCAGGGTGCCGAGGGCGTCGCTGTTGGCCGTGTATTCCGGCGCCTCGAA
This sequence comes from Cyanobium sp., assembly GCA_046080685.1. Classification (GTDB taxonomy): domain Bacteria; phylum Cyanobacteriota; class Cyanobacteriia; order PCC-6307; family Cyanobiaceae; genus Cyanobium. The sequence goes on from JBJTUJ010000135.1 coordinate 2,666, forward strand.
GCTCACGGCCACGTGGCTCTGGGCACCCAGGTTGTAGATCTCATCCGGCTGCACCTGCTGGATGATCCGGATCAGGTTGGTGCTGTCCGT
>JBJTUJ010000136.1:0-2885 GCA_046080685.1 Cyanobium sp.
GGCCGTGCCCGTGCTCTCTATCGCCAGCAGAAACAGGTGGCCCAGGAGAACCGCTACCTGTTCGCCGATCGCCGCGACACGATCCGCCGGGAGGTGGAAACCAGCTTCTACGAACTGGAGAAGAACAACCGCAACATCACCACCACCGCCCAGGAGGTGGTCTCCGCCCGGGAGTCGTTGCGGCTGGCCCGCCTCCGGTTCCAGGCGGGAGTCACCACCCAGCGTGAGGTGGTCGACACCCAGCGCGACCTCACCCAGGCCGAGGTTCGCCATTCCGATGCCATCGCCGACTACAACCTGCGTCTGGTTGAGCTGCGTCGTCGCACCGGTCTGGATCAGATCGCCCTCTGCCGTCAGCCTGAACTGCCGGCCGGCAAGCCCCGGGTGCAGGGCGTCGGTGATGTGCCGATCGAGCCCCGTCCCCTTCTGCCGGCCTGCAACGCCGACAATTCCCAGCGCAACTCGCCGTTTTCCACCCCTTGAGCGCCTCCGCCCGCCCGGGTCTGACCGTCTTCTCGACCCTGCGTCTGGGACTGTTCCAGGCCTGTCTCGGCTGTCTGGCGGTGGTGTTCACCGGGATGTTCAACCGGATCATGATCAGCGAGCTCGGGTTCCCCGGCCTGCTGGTTGGGGGTGCCCTGGCGTTCGAGCAGTTCGTCGCTCCCGCCCGCGTTCTGTTCGGCCAAATGTCCGATCGGCATCCGCTGGCTGGTCGGCGCCGGGTTCCCTACGTGCTGCTTGGAGCTGCCCTGTTCTGCCTGCTGGCCGTGGTGGCCGTCCCGTTGATCTTTCACGTGGGGACCATCTTGTCCACCGGGGAGCAGCCTCGTGTCGCCATTGCCATCGCCGCTCTCTGCGGGCTTTTCGCTCTCTATGGCCTGTCCATCTCCCTGGCCAGCACGCCATACCTGGCCCTGGTGATCGATCGCACCAGCGAAGCGGAGAGGCCCAGGGCTGTGGGACTGATCTGGTGCATGCTCACCGTGGGCATCGTGGTCGGGGCCATCGCCATCTCCATCAGCCTGCGCTCGCTCGATGGGGTGAGTGATCCGGCCGTGCTGCAGCCGGTGCTGATGCGCTTCATGGCCACCCTGGCCATCATCGTGTTCGCCCTCACCGTGGTGGCCACCTGGGGCATGGAACGCCCCCGGGAACCCCGTGCCTCGATGGCGGGTCAGGCCTCCAGCCGCGACGACTCCGTCACCTTGCGTCAGTCCTGGGCCCTGATCACCTCCAGCCGCCAGGTTCTCATCTTCTTCGGCTTCCTGATCCTGTTCACCCTCGGCCTGTTTCTGCAGGATCCGATCCTTGAGAGCTATGGGGCCCAGGTGTTCGGCATGCCGATCGCCGCCACGGCCCAGCTCAATGCCTTCTGGGGAATCGGCACCCTGGTGGGCCTGCTGGTGGCCGGTCTCTGGATCGTTCCCCGGCTGGGAAAGCTGCCCACGGCGCGCCTGGGCTGTCAGCTTATCGCTGGTTCCCTGCTGCTTCTGCTTCTTTCCGGCCTCTCCCGCAGCGTTCCCCTGCTCCAGCTGGTGATGCTGCTGTTCGGCCTGTCTGCGGGGGTTGGCACCAACAGTGCCCTCTGCCTGATGCTCGATCTCACCCTGCCTGAGGCAGCGGGGACGTTCGTCGGGGTGTGGGGTCTGGCCCAGGCCCTTTCCCGGGCCCTCGGCAAGGTGCTCGGCGGTGGGCTGTTCGATCTCGGTCAGGCCCTCCCCCTCCCCTTTGGCCCCGGTCCCTATCCGGCCTTCGCCCTGGTGCTGCTGGTCGAACTGTTCATCACGCTTGGGGCCCTGGCGCTGCTCGAGCGGGTGAACGTCCATCGATTCCGCCAGGACACGGGCCGCAGCCTGGAGCGGGTTCTGGCCCTGGAGATCGGATGAGCACCATGCCTGCCGTCCTCGATCCCGCCCTGGCTGAGCTGATCGACCGGGTTGCTGATCGCCAGCGCCTCGACTTCGGTCACATGGCATCCGAATCCAAACCGGACGGCTCCCTGATCACCGCCTGCGATCGCTGGAGTGATGCCGCCATCGTCGAAGGGCTGTCTTCCCTCTGCCCGGGTGAAGGGGTTCTCAGTGAGGAAGGGCAGCAGCGGGTTCCCACCACCGAGGCCTACTGGGTGGTGGATCCGCTTGATGGCACCACCAATTTCGCCGCCGGCATTCCCTACTGGGCCATTTCCGTGGCCCGGTTCGAAGGGGGGGTGCCGGTGCTGGCGATCCTCGATGTCCCCCCTTTGCGCCAGCGGATCGTGGCCGTCCGCGGCCAGGGGGCCTGGCGCAACGGCAAGCCTCTCCAGCCCCCCGGGCTGCATGCCAATCCAGCCGGCTGCGCTTCGCTCTGCAGTCGCTCGATCGGTGTGCTGCAGAAGCTTCCCCACCGGCGCTTCCCTGGAAAGATCCGTCTTCTGGGAGTGGCCAGCCTCAATCTGGTGAGCGTCGCCATGGGGCAGACCGTGGCAGCCCTCGAGGCCACCCCCAAGATCTGGGATCTCGCTGCCGCCTGGCTCGTGCTTCAGGAGCAGCATTGTCCGCTTCGCTGGCTGGCCCGCCATCCGGACACCCTGATCCCGGGGGAAGACCTCGGGGGCACCGACTTCCCCCTGCTGGTCGCCGACCGCCCCAGCACCCTCGAATGCTTCCTGCCCTGGGGCGAGGCCCTGGTGGCCGAACCCACCCCCCTGTCCGCAGGGGAGAGTTGAGAGCCTCCGGCCCGGGTGTGATACGTTGGATGACTGCGCGGGAAACCAAGCAGCGCCGGTTCCGGCGGTGAGGCGAGAGCAGCTGTTGAGGCTGTGAGGCTGAACTGAGGAGCTGGGAGGTCGAACTGCTAGGTTCGATAGGCGACTGACAGAGGGCGAGAGCCTGAGGTTGGGAGCG
>JBJTUJ010000137.1:0-9910 GCA_046080685.1 Cyanobium sp.
CCGAGATCAAAGGCGATGTTGCGGGTGAGGTGGCTGAGCGCCGCCTTGGAGGAGCTGTAGGAGGCCATGTTGCTGTTTCTGTTCTCAGCAGACATCGAGGAGATGTTGAGAATCGCGCCCTGCCCTGCGGCCTGCATGTGCGGAGCACAGAGCTGGCAAAGATGGAACACCAAGAACACATTGAGCTTGTAGGCCCAGATGAACGACTCCATCGGCATGTCGAACGGCTTCGGGCCACCGCCGCCGGCATTGTTCACCAGAATCGTGATGGCTCCGAAGGCCTCGATCGCCTGCCGCACAAGATTCTCCAGCTCCTCATCCTTGGTGACATCACAGGCCACGGCGATGGCCTTTCCTCCTGCGCCGATGATGCCATCAGCCACCTGCTGGCCATTTCCGCATTCAGATCGCTCACCACCACAGCGGCACCGGCCTGGGCGAACAATTCGGCGATGCCGCGGCCGATTCCCGCACCGCCCCCGGTGACCAGGGCCACCTTCCCCGCGAGCTCGAAGGATTCCAGGACGGACATGAATGCGGCAGATGGGTGCGAATTCAATGGTACGGCAGATGCTTCAGGCCCAGCCGGATAGCTGCAGCAGCTGCTATCGGAACCAGCGCCGGTTGCAAGGGCACGAGGGCGGGCTCACTGACCACAGGGGCCATGACCGCGCAGCGAATCGCGGCCTTCAGGCAAGGTCATCCCCCCCGATAGGGCGCATCACATTGATGTGTTGCACTCAAGACTTTCTTGGTTGACATGGGGCGGAGTTGGCCTAATGGTCACTGAGAAATTGTTGCGAAGGCCCTTCACCATTATCAACTGGTCTCTTTCGAGCTTGATCCTGTCTTCGGCTCCGACCAGGCATCCGCCATTGCACCCGCCAATAAATTCCCCGAGCAGGAAGCGCGTCATGATGTCGTGTATCAACTGGTGCACGATGAGCTCTTCCTCGATGGCAATGCCAGGCAGAACCTCGCCACCTTCTGCCAGACATGGGAGAGCGAGGAGCTGCACAAGCTGATGGATCTGTCGATCAGCAAGAACATGATCGACAAGGACGAATATCCGCAGACTGCCGAGATCGAAGGCCGCTGTGTGCGGATGCTCGCCGATCTCTGGAACGCCCAGCCGCATGAGAATCCGATCGGCACCTCCACCATCGGCTCCAGCGAGGCCTGCATGCTCGGGGGCATGGCGGCCCTGCATCGCTGGCGCGCGCGCCGCAGAGCGGAGAACAAGCCCACGGACCGGCCCAACCTGGTCACCGGTCCGGTGCAGGTCTGCTGGCACAAGTTCTGCCGTTACTGGGACGTGGAACTGCGTGAGGTGCCGATGGATCCAGGCCGCTACGGCATCGATGCGGCGGAGATGTTGAAGCGGGTGGATGAGAACACCATCTCCGTGGTGCCCACCTCCGGCCTCACCTTCACCGGCGCCTATGAGCTGATCGAGCCCCTGGCCAGCGCGCTGGATCCCCTGCAGGAGCAGAACGGCTGGGATGTCGACATCCGTGTGGATGGAGCCAGCGGCGCCTTCCTCGCCCCCTTCTGCGCTCCTGACATCAAGTTCGACTTCCGCGTGCCCCGCGTCAAGTCGATCAGCACCTCCGGCCACAAGTTCGGCCTGGCCCCGCTCGGTTCGGGCTGGGTGCTGTGGCGCGGCACCTCGGCGCTGCCGGAGGAGTTGATCTTCAAGGTGAACTATCTCGGCGGCGAACTGCCTACCTTCGCCATCAACTTCTCCCGCCCTGCCGGGCAGATCATCTGCCAGTACTTCCTGTTCCTGAGGCTGGGCCGAGAGGGCTATCGCAAGATCCAGATGGCCTGCTACGACACGGCCATGTGGCTGGCCGAGGAGATCGCCAGGAGTGGCCCCTTCGAGATCCTCTGCAACGGCGATCCCAACGGCGGCATCCCGGCCGTCACCTGGCGGATCAAGGAGGGGGTGCAGGTGCCTTACACCCTGTTCGATCTGGCCGATCGCCTGCGCCTGAGAGGCTGGCTGGTGCCTGCCTACACCCTGCCGGCGAACATCACCTCGATCGCCGTGCAGCGGGTTCTTGTCCGGCAGGGTCTCTCGCGCGACATGGCCTCGCTGCTGATCAGCGATTTCCGCAAGGCGATTGCTCATTTCGACCGTCACCCCGTCACCGTGTCGATGACGGAGAAGGAGGCCGGTGGCTACAACCACACCTGATCGCAGCCGAATCGTGATGTCTTACTGCTTTCCCTACCACCTGAGCTGATGACAGAACAATCCGGCAAGAGGATGAGTTGGCTCACCCTCTCCTTCATGATGGTGGCGGCTGTCGCCAGCATCCGTTCGCTGCCCAGCATGGCCGTCTACGGCCTGGGCTCCATCTTCCTCTACCTTATCCCCGCCGTTGTCTTCTTCATTCCCGTGGCCCTCGTGGCCTCGGAACTCGGGACAGGCTGGAACGGCGGCATCTATGGCTGGGTCAAGCAGGCCTTCGGCAACAGGCTTGGTTTCTTCGCGATCTGGTCATGTGGATCCAGGTGGTCACCTGGTATCCGATCGTTCTGGCGTTCGCCGCCAGCGCTCTCGCTTATCTGATCAATCCAGAGCTGGCCAAGAGCGGCGTCTTCACCGCTTTGGTGATCATCATCCTCTACTGGAGCAGCACGTTCATCGCCCTCGGCGGCCTCAGTTCGCTCTCGAAGCTGTCGTCACGTTTCATGCTGGTGGGCACCCTGTGCCCGGCCGTCGTGCTCGTGGTTCTGGGTGTCGTCTGGCTGCTCACGGGGCACAGGTCGGAGGCGCCGCTCACCCTCGCTTCGCTGGTTCCCGACATCTTCAAGGACTCGCCCAAACTGGCTGGCCACCATCGAGAGGCCACCGATTTCTGGAAGCAGTTCTCGGGGGTGCTCGGTGGTCTTGTTCTGGTGGTGAGCAACTTCCTGGCCTATGCGGCCATTGAGATGAACGCGATCCATGCCCGTTCGCTCGCCAATCCCCAGAAGCAGATGCCGAAGGCGATTGCGCTTGCGGCCCTCCTGATCGTGTTCATCTTCATCCCACCCACCCTCGCCATCTCCCTCGTCGTCCCGGCCAACTCCACCAGCCTGACGGCCGGCGTGATGCAGGCCTACTCCGATCTGTTCACCCGCTTCGGCATGGTCTGGGCGATCAAGGTGATGGCCGTGCTGCTGATCATCGGTGCTCCCGGTGGCGTGCTCACCTGGACCGCCGGCCCCTCCGCGGGCCTGCTGATGGTGGGTCGTGCCGGTGCCCTGCCCCGTTGGTGGCAGCACACCAACGCCAAGGGCGCTTAGCAAGACATCCTGCTCGTTCAGGCCTCGATCGTGACGCTGCTGGCGTTCCTCTATGTGATCGTGCCGGATGTCTCGGCGGCGTTCTGGATGCTCAGCGCGATTGCAGCCCAGATCTATCTGATCATCTATGTGCTGATGTTCGCCTCGGCCCTGCGCCTTCGTCAGACCCAGCCCAACGTGCGCAGGGGCTTCGTGGAGCCGGCCATTCAGTTCTGGGCGCTCCTCGGCATCATCGCTTCGGTGTTCGCCTTCCTGCTCGGCTTCGTGCCACCGGATCAATTCAAGACCCTCTCCCCCATCTCCTATGTGTCGATCCTGGTGATCGGCCTGATCGTGTTCGCCATTCCCCCGTTCATCTTCTACGCCAGGCGGCAACGCAGCTGGCAGGTGATCCCCAGTGCCGAGGCCGACAAGAACACGGCAGCTCTTCAGGACCTCGCTCCCCAGTGACGGCCATGGATGACGCAGCCCGTTACGCCGAGGCCGTGAAGGCCGCCTACGACGCTTTCTCCAAGCTCGAGGGTGGGGCCAACGCCAGCTACATCCCGTATCTGGCTTCCGTGCCCGCCCATCTGGCCGGACTGACCCTGGTGTTCACCGATGGGCAGCTGTTCAGCCAGGGCGACAGCGACTATCGCTTTGCGATCGAATCGATCTCCAAGGTGGCCACTCTGGCCCTGGCCCTCGAACAGCACGGGCCAGCGGGGATTCAGGCCAAGCTCGGCGCTGATCCCACGGGCATGCCCTTCAACTCGGTCACGGCTCTGGAACTCCACGACGACCGGCCCCAGAGCCCGCTCGTCAACGCCGGCGCGATGGCCACCGTGAGCCTGATCAAGGCTGAGAACGCCGAGGATCGCTGGGCCCGCATTCTGGAAATGCAGAGCTCTTGTCGGTCATCCGGTGGAGCTCGCCGATGAGGTCAATCACTCCGAGCAGACCACCAACTTCCACAACCGCGCCATCGCCTGGCTGCTCTATTCGGCGGGCACGCTCTACAGCGATCCGATGGAGGCCTGCACGGTCTACACGCGCCAGTGTTCCACCCTGATCAGCTGCAGGGATCTGGCCGTCTTCGGAGCAACGTTGGCCAGCGGTGGCCGCAACCCGCTCACGGGCGAGCAGGTGCTCCAGGCGGCCAATGTGCCGCCGATCCTGGCCGAGATGACCATGGAAGGTCTGTACGAGACCTCCGGGGACTGGGCCTACACCGTTGGGCTTCCCGGCAAGAGTGGCGTGGGCGGCGGTGTCGTGGCGGTGATGCCCGGGAAGGGGGCGATCGCCGGCTTTTCCCCGCCGCTCGATCCCAGCGGCAACAGCGTCCGCGGCCAGCGGATGGTGGCCGCCCTGGCCCAGGCCCTCGGCTGGAATCTCTACCGGGTGCCTGGTGCGTGAACCCCAGCATGTCCGTATCCCCCCCGCTGCCATGACCTCCTGCACGCAGGCCCCAAGGCTCCTGATCGCCCCCCTGGCGGCGGTGCTGGTGGGCGGCCCCGCTCTGGCGGAGCCGGCTCGGACCGAGCCGCCCGCCAAAGCGGAACAGGCGGAGCCGGCGCAACCAGTGGACCCGGCGGAACCGGGAGCCGTTGCTGAGCCATCGGCCGGCCAACCTGGCGATCCCCCCGGCTCCTTTGACCCGCTGCTCGGCGGGGCCGATGACTCCAGGGTCGGCAGGATCGGCCGTGTGCACGACAACATCCGCCGCGACCGACGGCGGCGCTCCTTCTTCCTCGAAGCCAAGGAGCTCTACGGCGACTATGCGCGCTTCAAGCAGCGGCTCGACCAGCAAGCCGGTCTGTCCTGGTCGGTGGATTTCAGCTATCTGCCCCAGTGGGCCGGGCCGGAGGGGGGCAGCCCCAGCACCCAGTTTCTGACCACCTCCAATCTCGATGTCCGCCTGTTCCGCAGCAAGTCGCTGGGTGAGGGGTCCGTCCAGGTGGCCTACACCACGGCGCGCTATCCCTCCGTTCAGAATGGCGCGAACCTTTCGAGCACGATCGGCGCGATCACGCTGATCAACGACTTTCCCGTTTACCAGAACACCTTCGCCCAGCTGAGCTACACCCATACCTTCCCTGGCAACACGGTGCTGTTGACGGTTGGCCAATATCCCTTCTACAACTTTGATGGCAATTTCTATCTTGCCATTCAGCAGGAGAATTTCAACAGCTACATCTTTTCTCAGAACGGAAGCTCCACCTACCCGATTGCTGGCCTCGGCGCCTACGCCCAGGTGAATATCACCGATACCATCCAGCTGGCTGGCGGTCTCCAGAATCCCAATAACCTTTCCGGCTCCACCCTGGCCACTCCGAATTTCCGCAACGGAAGCTATGCCTGGTTCGGCTACCTGCAGTGGACGCCGAAGTTCCCGGGGCTGGGGTCCGCCCAGTATTCGTTTACCTACTATCAGGTTCCCAGGATTCCCGAGCAGAACGCCTCCAGCGGTTGGTCGTTCAACGCCATGCAGAACCTCAATCACACCTGGGCTCTCTTCGCCAGGGCCAACAGCGCCTATCAGACCTATGCGCCGATCCGCAGCTCCTATGCTCTCGGCGCCGCGATGAACGATCCTCTCGGCCGCAACAAGCTCGACCAGATCGGCCTGGCGATCGGCCTCAGCACCGCTGCCCCTGCTCCCGAGAATCCGCCCGGCGCCCGCACCGAAAAGGTGATCGAGGCCTACTGGAACTGGGCCTTCACCGGCGCCCTGTTGATCACCCCGAGTGTGCAGCTGATCATCGACCCCGCACTGGCCCCTGACCGGGGGACATCCTGGTCCCTTCCCCTGCGCGGCACGCTGATGCTCTGAGCGGGCGTCGACCCGGGCGGTCAACCCGCGGTTGGGCCGCTGCCTGAGGAACCTGCCGCCTGGCGGTGGGAGTACGCCCCCCTGTTGGATTCGAACCAGCGACCGGCTGCTTGGAAGGCATGGCTAGATTCTTGTGACTGACTGGGTTTTCGCTCGCTCTTGCCGGCTATTCGCGCACGGTTTCGCGCAACCCTGCCCAAGCAAGTCGGGGCTGTTCTGCGCGAATCCTGCGGGTGGCGGCAGTTGGGGCATCCGCTCCCTATCTGAGGAGGGGTCAGGAAAGCCCGCTGGGAACTGGCTCGAACGGCGCTGACATCAATGCCTTGTTTCACCGCAGGGCTCCGGTTGGCAGCGACCGTCCTTCAGCGTGCCATGGCTGTGCTGTGGCGTGCATCAGCCAGCCGCCGCCGCCCTCCGCTCCTGGGCCGGTGTGGGGGTGGTGGGCTCAGCTTCTCGCCCGCGGCTGCGGTGGCGCGGCGGCTTTCAGCCGGGAGGGGGCTGGAGTGAGGCCAGTGGGTTGCGCGCGCGACTGAGCGGCCATGTGTTCATTTCAGGCTGAACATGGGCCTTCCGTTGATCACCTGCCGAGCCGTCAGCGCATGGCGCTGCTTTGCGTAGATCCATTGCCGCGCAGCGGCCCTGCCCGCTTTGGAGTGTTTTTGTACTGGTAGAATAAGGATTGCACCAAAGGCCCCGAGCCTATCGCCTGCGGCAACGTCATCCCCTGATCTCGCCATCACTGCCGTGCTGTCACCAGCGGCATGATGCCCCGGTCAGTTGTCCCTCAAGGCAGCTGATTCCATGGTTATTTCTTGTTTATCTAGGCCGGGTTCGGAGCCTGCCCGCTCGCTTGTGATCGCCGCCGGCGGCGGCCGTGATCTGGCCTGGTCCCATCAGCGGGTTGCCGCTGAGCTGCTCGCCCGTAGCGGCGGCCGGCCGGTGCAGCGGCTGTTCCATGGCGGTGCCCGGGGCGCCGATGCCGCCATCGCCCGCGCAGCCCATCAGCTTGGCTGGTCCTCCCTGTTGATGCCGGCCCAGTGGCAGCTGCACGGCCGGGCCGCCGGGCCGATCCGCAACCGCGAGCTGCTCCAGCAGGCCATCGCCCGCGCAGAAGCCCACACCTCCCCTGGCTGTCTCACCTCGGTGCTGGTGGTGGCGTTCCCCGGAGGCCCTGGCACCGCCTCTCTGGTGCAGCAGGCCCGCCGCCTGGCTGCCCGCTCGCCGGTGCCGATCGCCGTGGTGGAGGTCAGTCCATCGGCAGGGCTGTGGGCCGTCCCATCCCCAGAGCTTCCGCCTGGCGCCTGAGGCCGCGTGCCCAGGCCCCGTCCATGGCATCCGCTCGCTCCGTTTCCCATCACCTCTCACCGTCATGGCTGTTCTCACCCCGATGCCTGCCGCTCCAGTCGCCCCCCCTGCCCAAGCGGCAGCCCCCTCGGCATCAGGCCCCTCCTGCTCGATCCAGCGATCAGGCTCTCTGTGGCAGCTGGGCATCGAGGCCCAGGAGCTCACCATCGCCATCGGCCAGCTGGCCGAGCAGCTGGCAGCCGATGACGACGACACCCACGCCCAGGCCCTCGCCGAGCTTGAGGCCGCTCTGCTGGCTGATGAAGGCAACAAGCAGGCCCTCGCCGCCAAGGCCGATGCCACCTGCTGGGTGATCGAGCACCTCCGCGGCCAGGGCGCCTACCGCCAGCAGCAGGCCAAGCGGCTCACCGCCCTGGCCACTGCTGACTACAGCCGCGCCGATGCCCTGGAGACCTCCCTGGTGCTGGTGCTCACCCGCCTGCAGCCCAAGTCCACACGGTTCAGCTTCCCCAATCACGAACTCACCTCCCGCAAGTCCCAGGCCATCGAAATCGACGACGAAGAAGCCCTCGATCCCCAGTGGCTCACCGTCACCACCACCAAGCCCGACAAGACCGCCATCAAAGAGGCCCTCAAAGCCGACCACCAAATCAATGGCGCCCAGCTCCTCTCCCGCCGCACCTGGCGCATCACCTGAGGGGGGGGCAGAGCCCCCTTTTACAGGGGTCTGCTGCAGGAGCGGGCCCACACAGCCACCGATCACCCATCACCAGAAGCCATGGATCTCTCCAGCTACGCCAGCACCACCGCCACAAACAGCCCCACCAGCCCCCGTCCCGAGGGCCACATCTGGTCCACCCGGCTGTGCAGCTGGGTGGTGCCGATCACTCGCAAAGGCAGCCGCCGGCCTTCGCCGGATCACATCTTCTGCAGCGAGCCGCCCTGCTGGCTGTTGATCGAACCCCTCGATCCAGAAGCTGCCGCAAGCTGAGCCGCTCTCTCCCAGTCCACGCCATCACGCCTCACCTCCCACACCTCACACCTCCATTCCCGCCATGACCTGCACCTTCTCCGCCGAGCAGATCACTGCCCTCTCAGCACCCCTCGATCGCGCCAAGGTGCGCCAGCGGCGCCAAGGCCGCAGCCAGGTGAGCTACCTGGAGGGTTGGCAGGTCATAGCGGAAGCGAACTGCATCTTTGGTTTTGACGGCTGGCAGCGGGAAACCGTCGCCCTCCGATGCGTCCACCAGGCCGAGCGGCTGATCGGAGAAGAGCAGCGCCCCGGCTGGGGTGTCACCTACACCGCCCGGGTGCGGATCAGCGTCAGCGCCAGCACTGCCGGCCAGCCGGCCCTGATTCGCGAGGGCTGTGGCGCCGGCCACGGCATCGACATCGACCTGGGCCAGGCCCACGAGTCCGCCCTCAAGGAAGCCGCAACCGATGCCATGAAGCGGGCGCTGATGACCTTCGGGAATGCCTTTGGCCTCGCCCTCTATGACAAGCAGCAGCGGGAGGTCACGGCCGCCGCGGCCAGTGCAGGCGATCGGTCCAGGACCACCTCTGCCGAAAGGCCCAGGCAGGCGCCACTGCGGGTGGTCCCCCCAGCGCCAACCCCGGCGACAGCCAGGCCCCAGGGAATCGAGCAGCAGGCCCAGGCCGCGGCGACACCGAAAACTGAGCCACCCTCAGCGCTGCCAACTGCGGCAGCCCAGCCGCCAGCCCTCGATCCCGGCCTGGCGCCCCTCGATCCGGCCACCATCCGCCAGCTGCACGCCACCATCCGCGGCCTGCCCGCTCCGGTGCTGGAGGGGTTCAGCAAGGCATTCCGCAAGCGCTTCCAGGTGCCGGCCGACGCCCCCTCGATCGCCGATCGGATCTGCCAGCGGCGGCACCACGACTGGATCGAGACCTTTCTGGTGCAGCACCACCGGACAAATGGAGCCGCTGCACTCCAACAGGCCTGATCCGACCAGACTCCCAACAACTGCTCCGGCCGCCTGCCCCGCTGGCGGCCACTTCTTTTGCTACCCCAGCCATGCGCCATTCCCTCGGCCGCGTCGTCGCCACTGCCGCTGTCGCGGCCTCAGTGCCTGAGGAGGTGATCATCGGCCTGCTCGATCGCCATGCCTCTGGCGACTGGGGCGATCTCGATGGCGAGGACAAGGCCGCCAACGACACCGATCACAGCCAGGCAGAAGGCCGGCTCTTCTCCAGCTACCCCACCGAGGAGCACGGCACCATCAGGGTGATCACGGAAGACCTGCGCGGCGAGGGCGGTGGTCCCACCACCACCGTGCTGTTCCCAGACGACTACTGAGCTGGGCAACCCCGGAACCGTCGTGCAACCCATGGCCTCCATCTGAGCCTCAACGCTGCAGCAGCCACCGCAGCAGCGACAAGCCGATGAGCAGCCCGATGCCGGCGTTCCAGACCCAGGACGGGCGCTTGGCCAATCGCTGCAACCAGGCCGGCAGGCGATCGCCCCACTGCTCCATC
>JBJTUJ010000138.1:0-9178 GCA_046080685.1 Cyanobium sp.
GATTCCTGCTGCTTCACCAGTTCGAAGAACTCGGCCTTCAGGCTGGGGTCGTGGCGGAAGTCGCCCCGAACCACCGAGTTGACCATGCTGGTCTGGGGTTCCTTCACCCCCCGCCACTTCATGCAGTAGTGCTGGGCCTTCACCAGGATCGCCAGACCCCGGGGCTTGCAGAGGCGCTCGATCTCATCGGCCAAGATGATCACTGCTTCCTCCTGGATGTGGGGCCGGGAGAACACCCAGTCGGCAACACGGGAGAACTTGGAGAGGCCGATCACCCGCTCGCCCGGCTTGATGCCGATCCAGCAGCTGCCCAAGATCGGCACCAGGTGATGCGAGCAGGCCGAGCGGACCGGGATCGGCCCCACGGTATAGATCTCGTCAAGCTGCTTGACGTTGGGGAAGCTGGCGATCTTGGGCTGCTGGTGATAACGGCCCTTGAAAACTTCGTGCAGATACATCCGGGCGACACGCTCGGCCGTCTCCTCGGTGTTGTGATCATTGTCGATGTCGATCACCAGGCTGCGGAGCAGCTCGCGCACCTTGCCGGCGACTTCGATTTCGAGCTGATCGAGTTCGCCTTCCTGGAGATGCTCGGCGATGTTGTCGTTGGCCAGGAACGGCATGCCCGCCTTCTCCAGGCGCTCGCGGATACGCAGGCTCACCGGTAGGGGGGCGGCCGTGGGAACGTTCTGGCGATTGCCGACGCCGTTGGGAAGGGTGGATGTCATGGGGGAGATTCAGAAGGCGCCGGCTGCCGGCATGAGGGTGAGGTCTTCAACCGTCTGGGTGTAAGGCTGCTGTGCGAGGTACAGCACGGCGTCGGCCACCTGCTCGGTGGTAAGCATGGCACGGCGGTCGAAGGAACTGTGGACGGTTTCGCTGTCCCAGAGGGGTGTATTGACCGAACCGAGGGTGAGGGTGCTCACGTTTACACCGTGCTGTCGTTCCTCCTCCGCCAGGCAGCGGCTGAAGGAGGCCAGGGCCGCCTTGCTGACGCAGTAGGCCCCCCATTCCGGGAACGCGTTGCGGGCCGCATGGCTGCTCACGTTGATGATGCGGGCACCCCCGGCCGTGCGCAGCCGCGGCAGCAGGGCCTGGCAAATCTGGAACACGCTGGTGAGATTCAGCTGGAGCAGCCACTGCCAGCGATCCACCGGCATGTCCACCAGAGATCCCGTCCAGGCCACGCCGGCGTTGTTGATCAGGAGCCGCGGCTCGAGCCCGCGGGAGCAGAGGGTCTCGAGTCCGGGGGCGATGGCCCCGGGTTCCCCCAGATTGATCCCCTCGCTCTCCACCCTGGTGCCTGCGGTCCTGAGTTCCTCGGTGAGGCGCTCGAGATCGGCGCTGGGCCGGGCCACGAGCAGGAGATCGAAACCGGCGGCGGCCAGCCGTCGGGCCACTGCGGCTCCGATGCCACGGGAGGCACCGGTGATCAGGGCGCAGGTCAAGGAGGTTTGGTAGGGACTGAAACCCTACGCCGCCGGAACCCCCACCGTGGCTGACCCGTCCAAAAACCGTCCCATGCGTCTGAACTTGGCGTAGCGCTGGTCGATCCTCTCCTCCTCTCCCAGAGCCAGCAGGTCGTCAAGTTGGCTCAGCAGGGCGGTCTTGAGGGTTTCCGCCGCCTTCAGGGGCGCCCAGTGGTTGCCACCGGAGGGTTCCGGCAGCACCGCATCGATCACGCCGAGTTGCAGCAGATCCGGACCGGTGATGCGCAGAGCCTCCGCCGCCACCGGCGCCTTGCCGGCATCGCGCCAGAGGATCGAGGCGCAGGCCTCGGGGCTGGCCACCGTGTAGACGCTGTGCTCGAACATCAGCAGCCGATCCGCCACCCCGATCCCCAGGGCGCCGCCCGATCCCCCTTCGCCGATAACGGTGGCGATGATCGGTACCCGCAGCCGGAACATCTCGCGCAGGTTGACGGCGATCGCCTCCCCCTGCCCCTGCTCCTCCGCCAGCACCCCCGCGTAGGCCCCTGGGGTGTCGATGAAGGTGAGGATCGGCAGGCGGAAGCGATCGGCATGCTCCATCAGCCGCATCGCCTTGCGGTAGCCGCCAGGGGAGGCCATGCCGAAGTTGCGGGCCACGTTCTCCTTGGTGTCCCGCCCCTTCTGGTGGCCCAGCATCAGCACCGGCTGGTCGCCGATCCGGCCGACGCCGCCCACCAGGGCCTGGTCGTCGGAGCCACGGCGGTCGCCGTGCAGCTCGATCCACTCGTCGCTGATCACCTGGATGTAATCGAGCGTGCTGGGGCGCTGGGGGTGGCGCGCCACCTGGATCTTCTGGGCCGGGGTGAGGGCGTTGAAGATCTCCTCCCGGCGACGGGTGGCCAGGGTTTCGAGCTGAAGCAGCTGCTGGCTTACATCCACCTCGGAGTCGCGGGCCAGCTGGCGGATCTGCTCGATCTGCTCCTCAAGCTCCACCAGGGGCTTCTCGAAATCGAGCAGGGCGCGACGGGCCATGGGCTGGTCTCGGGGGGGGACGGGGGGCGGGGACGGTAGGGGCCTGCTCAGGCGGTGGCCAGGCTGGGGATGGTCTCAGTCTCGAGGCCGAGGGCTTGGAACCCGTGCCGACGGGAAGCGGCGCCGATCCAATCCATCCGATCGAGCTGGATGTTGTTGCGGCCCCAGCTGAAGTTGGTGTGCTCGTTCTCGAAGTCGAGCAGCATCGCTTCGGCGAAACAGGCGAACATCTGCCGGAGCGGGCGGGCCATGTCGGCAGCCTGGGCCACGGTCTGCCAGTTGATGTCGGTGTGGAATTCCACGATGCCTCCCTTGAGCACGTGGATTCCCTCGCCGACGGCCCTGGTGTCCAGGTTCTTGGGATAGCCGCCGTCGATCATCAGGCAGGGGCGTTTCAGGTTGGCCGCATCGATGGCGAGACCCTGGGGCAGGCTCGCCACCCACACCACGATGTCCGCCTCGGGCAGAGCCTCCTCGAGGGAGAGGATGCGGCCCCCGCCGAGCTCGGCCTGGAGGTCGAGCAGGGGCTGGGGCTGGCGAGCCACCAACAGGAGTTCCGCCACCCCGGTGCGCTGGCTCAGCCAGCGGCAGACGGCGCTGCCGATGTCGCCCGTGGCACCCACCACCGCCACCGTGGCCCTGCGAAGGTCGATGCCCAGCCGGGGCGCCTCGTTCTCCACCTGCCGGCAGATCACCCAAGCGGTGTGGGTGTTGCCGGTGGTGAAGCGCTCCCACTCGAGCGTGGTGTTGCGGATGTGCTGTTCCTTGAGGAGATTGAAGTTCTCGAAGATGATCGAGGTGAAGCCCCCAAGGGCGCTGATGTCGATGCCGCTCTTCTGGGCCAGCTCCATGGCATTCAGCACCTTGCGCCGCGCCGTTTTGAAGCGGGTGAGCATCTCAGGCACGAACACCGAGTCGATGTAAGCCCCCTCGATCGTGCAGCCGGTGGCACTGGTGACGCTGAAGCGCTCCACCAGCTGGGGCGGAGCGCTGCACCACATCTCAAGATCTCCCTGGGCATACTCAGGGAAACCGAGCTGCTCGGCAAGCTGACGGGCGGACTCGAAGCTCGTGGAGTGACCGATCAGGCCGAACATGGGCGAGGCAGACGGGGCGTAGGGGAGGCAAAGATCCGGACCGCCGTCAGGGACGGGCCCCGGTCTTGTCGCCGACGATTCATCCTGCCATGGCCAACCCGGCCCCCTGCCCGCATGGCCGCCTCAGCCCACCAGGGCGGAGGCGGCCATGCGGGCGATCTCCCGAGGGGTGAAGCCGATTTCCGTGAGTGCTTCCTGATAGGAGGTGAGGAAATCGGCCATCAGGTCTTCCTTTTCCATCTGCAGCACGGCGGCGTCAGCGGCCACCTGATCGAGCATGCGGCGCACCAGCGGGAGGTTGTCTCGGTTGGCCTGCTCGAACTCCTCGCGGATGGTGTCGAGGTTGGCCTTGAGCCACTCCTGCCCGTAGTTCAGATGCAGGTATTCGTCCTTGACCACACCCTCGGTGATCTTGCGGGCGAAGGGATCAGCGACGGGAATATAGATGTGGTACGCCGAGATGGCGAAGGCCTCGATCAGGATCGCCTGGATCAGCAGGCAGGTGACCACCCTGCACTGGGAGAGGGCCTTCTGGAAGTTGTTGCGAAGGGGCGCGAAGAAGTCCCGGGCGAAGGGCATGTCGGCCTCCACACCCAGATTGGCGCCGCAGGCGGTGAAGCCCTTCTTGTGTCTGAGCTCCATCCGCGCCAAGCGTCCGAGCTCCTCGGCTTCGTCGGGCAGCAGGGTGCCCAGGGAGATGTAGTTGTCGTGGGCTTCCTGCTCCCCCTCGATCACGATCGCGTTGATGCGGCTGTAGGCGACCTTGTAGGAGCTGCTGCCGAAATCGGGCAGACCATCGAGCAGACCTTGGTTCTCGGCGGCCGGCACGGGGCTGGGGGTGTCGAGAGAGGGCATGTCCACACGGTAAGGGCGAGCCATGACTGTAAACACCTCAGTCGCATCCCGGGGTCGGGGGCCAGTCGGAGTGGAGCAGAGCCTCCAGACGCCTCTGCCAGCCCTGCACCAGCCGCTCGAACAACTCCGCTCCCAGTTCGGCGGACGCCCCACCCGCATTCCCCACCACACCGCTGGAGCTGATCTCCCGCGTCAGCCAGGAGGCGGGGGCCTCCCCCTCGAGACTCCAGCCGGGCGGGGGGGCGAGGCCGGGGGCGGGGCCATCGAGCGGTCGGGCCGGACCCACCAGATCGGTCTGCAGGTGAAGCATCAGGCTGGTTTCAGCCAACCCTGCGTGCAGCCCCTGACTGCGCTCCGGTTCAGGGATGAGCTCGCCGACGCCCTCGGGCCCCCGCCAGAGGAAGCAGGGCAGCACCGCCAGCTGGGGCGTCCCGGTCCGCAGCTGCCGGGCCGCCACCTCCAGCAGGCCGATCTGCCCCCCATGGGCATTGAGCAGCACGAGGCGCCGGAAGCCGGCCTCCGCCAGCTGCCCGCCGACCTGCACCACCAGGGCGATCAGCAGATCGGGCGTGAGGGAGAGGGTGCCGGCGAAGCCGGCGTGTTCGGGTGAGAAGCCAAGGCTCTGCAGGGGCAGACGCCAGATCGGCAGGGCCGGATCCAGCCGCTCCAGCACCGCGTCGCACACCCGGTCGGCGAACAGGGCATCGGTGACCAGCGGCAGATGGGGGCCGTGCTGTTCGATCGCGCCGAGGGGCCAAATCACCGTGCTGCCCTGCCGGGCAGCCCCCCGGCGCACGTCCGGCCAGGCCAGATCCTCGAGCCGGCGTCTGGCCACGGTGTTCTCCATCGGCCTGTCCCCGGCGGTGGTCCGTACAGTGTGAAGCCCTTGAGCATCCCCGAGGTCATGGCCGGAACCGGCAACCCTGCGCCGCGTCAGTCCCGGCCCCCCGGCCCCCGCGCCGGGGGTGGAGCCGGGGCCCCGCAGCCGCCCCGCAAACCACCCCAGGTGCTGCTCATCCGCAAGGAAGAACCCCCGGCCCCTGCCGTCGCCGCTCCCCCCGACGTTGAGTCGGCCGTTGCTCCCGCCTCCCCAGCCCCCGCCGCCGCACCCACCAGGCCGGCAGCTGCCGCGAGCGATGACGACCGCTTCGACCTCGGTGAGCTCGAGGGCAGGACCATGGCCGACCTGCTCGGCCCCGAACCAGGCCGCGGCGGCCGGCGGGCACCCGCCGCCCCCGCTCCCGGGCGGACCACGGCGGCCCCTTCCTCCCGCACCGTCGACGACTTCGACTTCGACGAGGAGGCCTTCCTCGCCGCCCTCGATGAGAACGAGCCGGTGGGCACCACCGGCGAGGTGGTGAGCGGCACGGTGATCGGAATCGAGAGCGATGGCGTGTATGTGGATATCGGTGGCAAGGCTCCGGGCTTCATGCCCAAGAAGGAATGCGGTCTGGGGGTGATCACCAACCTCAAGGAGCGTTTCCCCAAGGGTCTGCCCGTGGAGGTGCTGGTCACCCGCGAACAGAATGCCGACGGCATGGTGACCATCAGCGCCCGCGCCCTGGCCCTGCGCCAGAGCTGGGAGAAGGTGCGCCAGTTGGAGAAGGACGGCACGGTGGTG
Organism: Cyanobium sp.; assembly: GCA_046080685.1. Taxonomy (GTDB): domain Bacteria; phylum Cyanobacteriota; class Cyanobacteriia; order PCC-6307; family Cyanobiaceae; genus Cyanobium. The sequence continues at coordinate 6,036 of JBJTUJ010000138.1, forward strand.
CAGGTGAAGGTGAACGGCTTCAACCGGGGTGGTGTCACCTGCGACCTCGAAGGTCTGCGTGGCTTCATTCCCCGCTCCCAGCTCAATGACGGGGAGAACCACGAGGCCCTGGTGGGCACCACCCTGGGCGTGGCCTTCCTGGAGGTGAATGCGGACACCCGCAAGCTCGTGCTTTCCGAGAAGAAGGCGGCCACCGCGGCCCGCTTCGCCCAGCTGGAGGTGGGCCAGCTCGTGGAGGGTCATGTGGCCTCCGTCAAGCCCTACGGCTTCTTCGTTGACCTGGGAGGGGTGAGCGGTCTGCTGCACCACTCCTCGATCACCGGAGGCGCGCTGCGCGATCTGCGCGAGGTCTTCCTCCAGGGCGATCTTGTGAAGGCCATGATCACCCAGATCGATCCCGGGCGGGGCCGCATCGCGCTCAACACCGCCCTGCTGGAAGGCCAGCCCGGCGAACTGCTGATCGAGAAGGACAAGGTCATGGCCGAAGCGGCGGAGCGTGCCAACCGGGCCCGTTCGGTCCTGCGCCAGCAGGAGCAGGCCGCCGGATGACCCCGGTCCCGTTCGCCGCCCCTCCCGTGGCCGCTCCCGACTGGGAACTCGATTACTACTCCAGGCCGATCGTGGAGGCCGACGGCAAGAAGCGCTGGGAGCTGCTGATCTGCTCCACCCCCGCCCCCTCCCTGGTCGAGGCGGTCGAGCCGTTCCGCTGGGCCCGGTCCTGCCCCGCCGGTTCGGTGAACTCCCTGTGGCTCCGCGAAGCTCTGCAGGAGGCCCTCGGCGCAGCAGCCGACCAGGGGCTGGGCCGTCCCCGCCGCCTGCGCTGCTGGCGGGCCTCGATGCGCACGATGGTGCAGCGGGCGGCCGAAGGACTGGGGCTGGAGCTGGTGCCCAGCCGGCGCTGCTACGCCCTGGTGGAGTGGTTGCGGGAGCGGGAGGCCAGTGTGTACCCCGCCGAGGAGGGCTATCTGTGCGGCCCCCTGGCGCCTCTGCCGGCACCGATCCGGCCGATCCCGGTGCCCCTGCCGGAAGCGGTGCGGGGCGATCGCTGGAGCTGGGTGAGCCTGCCGGCCGCGACCCTGGCCGAGGCCCCGGAATGGCAGACGGGATTCGCTTCCCTCCTCCCTCTCCCCGAAGGCATCGACCCCCAGGCGCCGGTCACAGGGCTTCGCCTGGTCAGCCGCTCCCGAGCCCTGGCGATTTCCGGTTGGCTGGCCGGGCTCGAGCCGGTGCGGCTGGAGATCGACGGGGAGCAGCTTGTTCTCGAGGCGGCCCTGGAGGATCGCTGGCTGGTGGCGATGCTCTCCACCGAGGAGGCCGCCGCCGCCGCCGCCGCCTTTGCCCTCGCCCGTGAGCAGGCGGGCGGACTGCAGTTCATCGCTGTGCAGTCCGACGAGAACGCGCCTGGCTTCGAGGGCTTCTGGATCCTGCGCGATCTTCCCGATGGCTGAGGGACTCGATCCCCCGTTCGACCGTCCCGACGTGGGTTTCAATGCGCTGCCCGGCTGGACCTGGGTTGGCACCTACGGCGGTTACTTCCTCCAGGCCGACCTCCTGGCGAGCTTCGAGCATGGCTTCTTCACCCGGCTATGGCAGGGGCGCGAGCCCGTCGAACTGGCGGGCTATCTCAGTGCCGGCATCAGCGTGCATCGCCCCAAGCAGGTGCACAGCGCCCTGGTGCTGCCCGCCAGCGCGGCGGTGGGGGAGCCCTGGCCGGAAGCCGATGGCCTGGTGAGCGACGGGGGCGGACAGAGCCTGTGGGTGTGCGGCGCCGACTGCACACCGGTGCTGATCGCCGATCCCGCCAGCGGTCGTGTGGCCGCTTGCCATGCGGGCTGGCGTGGGGTGGCCGGCAGGATCCTCCCGGCCGCGATCGCTCAGCTGGAAGCCGCGGGCAGCCGCCGCTGCGACCTGCTTGTGGCCCTCGGTCCGGCGGTCAGCGGAGCTCGCTATCAGGTGGAGCGGGTGGTGAGCGAGCAGCTGGCCGAGTCCCTGCGCCCTCCCGGGGAGGCGGAGCCCGGCGGTGCCGGTGCCCTCGAAGAGATGATCACGTGCGGTGCGGTGCGGCCCGATCCTGAGCCGGGGCGGGATCGTCTCGACATCCGGGCGGCGACCTTGTGCCAGCTGGGCCATGAGGGCATCGCGCCCGAGCGGATCGCCGTCTGTCCGCTCTGCACGGTGGAGGCAGAGGAACTCTTCCATTCCTGGCGCCGCGACCACGTGAAAGCAGTGCAATGGAGCGGCATTGTGGCGCAATCCTGAACGAATCTTCCTCGGGGTGCTTGCGTTCAGGGGGTGTGGCGCGACATTATGCAGTTGCAGTAAATTATTTCCGACATGCTCACCGGAGCGGAACTCCTCGCAAAAGTCAAGGAGTTGGGAGATGTCAGCAAGTCCGATCTCGTTCGGGCCTGTGGCTACGTCTCCACCAAGAAAGACGGAACCGAGCGACTCAACTTCACGGCCTTCTATGAAGCCCTGCTCAACGCCAAGGGCGTTGATTTCGGAGCCGCCCCCAAGGCGGGTCGGGCTGGCCGCAAGCTCAGTTTCGGCACCAAGGTGCAGTTCAACGGCAATCTCATGGTCGGCAAGGCCTACACCGCCATGCTCGATCTCCAGCCAGGCGACGAGTTCGAGATCAAGCTCGGCCGCAAGCAGATTCGTCTGGTGCCCCTGGGGGCCGAGGACGAAGAAGGCTGAGGGCGAGGGCCTCGGCCACCTGGATCCCATCGATCGCCGCCGAGAGGATCCCTCCGGCATACCCCGCACCCTCCCCCCCCGGGAACAGCCCGCGTGTGTTGCGGCTCTGGCGGGTTTGGGGATCCCGAGGAATCCTCAGTGGCGATGAGGTGCGGGTTTCCACCCCGGTGAGGAGCACCCCGGTTCCGGTGTAGCCGGGGATCCGCCTTTCGAAGACCGGCAGGGCCTCGCGGATCGCCGCCAGCACCGGCTCCGGCAGGCAGCCCTCCAGGCTGCCCAGCCGTACGCCCGGCAGGTAGGAGGGGCTCACCCCTTCGCCTGATCCCTGGACGCTGGGCTTTCGCTGCAGGAAATCCTCCAGCCACTGGGCGGGGGCGCGGTAGTCGCCGCCGCCGGCCAGAAAGGCCTGCCGCTCCCAGTGGCGCTGGAAGGCCACCCCTGCCAGG
>JBJTUJ010000139.1:0-5005 GCA_046080685.1 Cyanobium sp.
CCCGCCACCGGCACCTGGCCGGGTTTCAAAAAGCACCCTCCCCCGTTCCATGGCTCATACGTTGCCCGAACTGCCCTACGGCCTCGACGCGCTCGAGCCCAACATCTCCCGCCAGACGCTGGAGTTCCACTACGGCAAGCACCACGCCGCCTACGTCACCAACCTCAACAACCTGGTGGCCGGCACCGAGCTGGAAGCCAAGAGCCTGGAAGACACCATCCTGGCCGTGGCCGGTGATGCAAGCAAGGCGGGCGTGTTCAACAACGCCGCCCAGGTGTGGAACCACACCTTCTACTGGCAGAGCATCAAGCCCGGCGGTGGCGGCACCCCCAGCGGCGCCCTGCTCGAGAAGATCAACGCCGACTTTGGCAGCTTCGAGACCTTCGTTGAGCAGTTCAAGGCGGCCGGTGCCACCCAGTTCGGCAGCGGCTGGGCCTGGCTGGTGCTCGATGGCGGCACCCTCAAGGTCACCAAGACCGGCAACGCCGATCTGCCCCTGGCCCATGGCCAGAAGGCCCTGCTCACCATGGATGTGTGGGAGCACGCCTACTACCTCGACTACCAGAACCGCCGTCCCGACTACATCACCACCTTCCTCGACAAGCTGGTGAACTGGGACTTCGTGGCCGCCAACCTGGCCGCCGCCTGATCCGGCCTCCCTGCACTCCCTCGCGGGAGCAGGTTCCATGGGCCCCCGTCCTCCCGACGGGGGCCCTTTTAGTTGGCAGTCCTGGCGGTTGGGGCCCCCCGTGCCGACGGGAAAGCCGCTGAAACAGTGCCCCAGCCGGCCTGGGGGCATCATGGAGTCTTCGGCATCCAGGGTGTGGAATCGCTGCAGATCCCCTGGACCAACGACGACCCGAGGCTGGCGATCCTGCCGGATCCCCCCTGTCTGCCGCTCCAGGCCAGCCTGCTTGAAGCTCTCGCCCTCGTGCGCGGCAGCCTCGACTGCTTGGTCCCCGCTGCCCCAGGGCGGGAGGTTTCGACCTCGGACGCGCCGGTGATGGCGGAGAACACGGGCTGCGTGCTCGCGGTGGAGGACGGACGACTACGGGGCATCATCACCGCCCGCGATCTTGTTCGGCTGGCATCCGGTCAACTCGATCTGGTCAGCACCCCACTGGCAGCGGTGCTGACCACCCCGGTGCTGAGCCTGCGCCAGCAGGACCTCACAAATATCTTCGCCGCCATCAATCTGCTGCGGCGATCCCGCATCCGCCATCTCCCCATCGTGGACGACGCGGAACACCCCGTGGGACTGGTGACCATCTCCAGCCTGCGGCGCCTGCTCAGGCAGACCTTCTTCCTGCGCTTTCGCCGGGTGGCGGAGGTGATGACCACGCGGGTCATCACGGTGGAACCCCACCAGTCCCTGCAGCAGGCGGTGGAGACCATGGGCGCCCATGCGATCAGCTGCCTGGTGGTGGAAGGGAGCGGAAGCAGCGGGCCCGCGCAGGACAGGGGAGCCGCTGATCCGGCCGAACCGCTGCGGCCGGTGGGAATCCTCACCGAGCACGACGTGCTGCAGCTGAGGGCCCTTGGGCACGACTTCGGCAGCCTGCAGGTGGAGCGGGTGATGAGCGGCCCGCCGATCTGCGTGGCGCCCGAGGACGAACTGGGCGCCGTGCAGGATCTGATGAACCGCAGATGGGTGGGGCATCTGGTGGTGACCGATGGGTCGGGCCGGCTGGCCGGGATCGTCACCGAGACGGACCTCACCGACGTGCTCGATCCACTCGATCTCTGCGGCATCACCGAGATCCTTCAGAAGCAGGTGCACTCCCTGCGGCAAGCCCGGGACAGGCTGCTGGCCGATCGGCGCCTCGACCTCAGGGAAGGGTCCGCCGCGGGGAGTTCCGGCTGCTCTACCAGCCCCAGCTTCACCTACCCAGTGGTCGGGTCGAGGGCGCCGAGGCCCTGCTCCGCTGGTGCTCGCCGGAGCACCGCGAGGTACCGGCCGCCACCTTCGTTCCCCTGGCGGAGCAGAGCGGCTTCATCCTCGAGCTGGGGGAATGGGTGCTGGAGCAGGCCTGCCGGCAGGCCCTGGCCTGGGCGGGCTCCCCCTTCGGGCCGATCCATGTGGCGGTGAACGTCTCGGGGCTGCAGCTGGACCAGCCCGACTTCGTGGACCGCACCTGCGGCACCCTGGCCCGTCTGGGGGTGGATCCATCCCTGATCCATCTGGAACTCACCGAGACGGTGCTGGTGGAGAACTTCTCGAACACGGCGGAAGCCTTCCGCCAGCTCCAGCATCACGGCATCCGCATCGCCATCGACAACTTCGGCACCGGTTACGCCTCGCTCTCCTACCTGCAGCACTTCAGCTTCGACATCCTCAAGATCGATGGCTCCTTCATCAGCGAACTCCCCCTCCAGAGCCGCAACCAGGCGATCGTGACCTCCATCGTGCGCCTCGCCGAACACCTCAACTTCCAACTGGTGGCCGAAGGGATGGAGAGCCCCGCCGAGCTGGCGCTGCTCAAGCGGATGGGATGCCCCATCATCCAGGGCTACGCCGTCAGTCCACCGCTGGAACCGGAAGACTGGCCGGCGTTCCTGGCCGGGCGGGCGGGCTCCAGCACCGCCTCCGGCGCGATCCACATGGCGTCGCCGTAGGAGAAGAAGCGGTACTGGCGCTCGATCGCCTCGGCGTAGAGGGCCAGCAGGCGCTCGCGGCCGATCAGGGCACTCATCAGCAGCAGCAGCGAACTCTTCGGCAGGTGGAAGTTGGTGAGCAGGCCCTGCACCACGGTGAAGCGGTAGCCGGGCTGGATCACGAGATTCACTGGACCGGTGTGAGGGCGGAGCTCGCCGCCGTGCAGCTGGGCCACCGCCTCCAGGCTGCGCACCGAGGTGGTGCCGATGGCGATCACGCGGCCGCCGCCCGCCCGGCAGGCCGCCACCGCCTCCACCAGCGCCGGGCTCACCTCCACCCATTCGCTGTGGAGCTCCAGAGCGCTGAGGTCTTCCGTTTCGATCGGCCGGAACGTGCCCAGGCCCACGTGCAAGGTGGTGGTGGCCACCCTGACGCCACGCTGCCTGATCGCCGCCAGCAGCTCATCGCTCAGGTGCAGGCCGGCGGTGGGGGCGGCCACGGCGCCGGGACGGGCGGCGTAGCGGGTCTGATAGCGCTCGTTGTCGCTGGCGTCGTGCTCGTGGATGTAGGGCGGCAGGGGGATGGCGCCGTACTGCAGCAGCAGGGGCTCGAGGGCCGCCGCATCGGCATAGTGCGGCGGGAACTGCAGGATGCGGCCGCCGGTGGCGGGATCGCTGCCCACCACCTCAACCGTGAGCGGCAGCTGGCCGCCTGCCACCACCTCCAGGCTGTCGCCGGGCCGCAGCTTCTTCGCGGGCCTGGCAAGACACAGCCACTGGCCCCGCTCCCCCGGCCAGGGCTCGAGCACCAGCAGCTCCACCGCACCGCCGCCGGGCCGCCGCGCCTCCAGCCGGGCCCGCAGCACCCGGGTGTCGTTCACCACCAGCAGATCGCCGGGCCTGAGTTCGTGCTGCAGATCCCAGGCGGTGAGGTGGCGGGCGTGGGGGGCAGGCCCGGCTCCCGCCGGATCCACCACCAGCAACCGTGCGCCGTGGCGGGGTTCCACCGGCCGCTGGGCGATCCGCTCCTGCGGCAGGGGAAAGTCGTAGCTGGAGAGGCGCAGATCCGCGGGATCGAGGTCGGCGGGATCAACCCTGATGGACTCAGAGGGCAAGGCTCTCGGGGGCCGTCTCGATCAATTCCGCCAGGTCCTTGAGGAAGGCGGCGGCGTGGGCTCCATACACCACCCGGTGGTCGCAGGTGAGGTTCACCTGCATCTGGCGCTTCACCGCGATCGAGCCATCCTTGCCCGCCACCACCGTGGGCCGGGAGGCGGCCACCGCCAGGATGGCGCCGGTGCCCGGGGGAAGGATGGCATCGAAGCGATCCACCCCGAACATTCCCAGGTTGGAGAGGGTGAAGGTGCCCGTGCTGTACTCCTCGGGCTTGAGCTGCTTGGCCCGCGCCCGCTCCACCAGATCGGCCCAGTTGCGCGCCAGCGAGTAGATGTCGGTGCGGTCGGCGGCGGCCAGCACCGGGGTGATCAGGCCGCCGTCCTCCATCGCCACGGCCACGGCCACGTTCACCGCCGCCGGATAGGCCATGCCGGCTTCGGTGGTGGCGGCGTTGACCTGGGGATGGCGGGCCAGCACCACACCCACGGCCTTCGCCAGCAGGGCGGTCATGGTGACGCCCTTGGCCTTCACCGACTTGTAGAGGGCATCGAGCTTGTCGGTGGTGATCGTGTAGCCCACCCGGAAGCAGGGCACCTGCAAGCTGGCCACCATGGTGCGGTTGACCGCCTGCTGCAGGGTGTTGAACGGCACCGTCTCCCCTGGGGCGCCGAAGGCCTGACCGGCGGGGGCAGCGGGCGCGGCGGCTGCACCGTTGCCGTTACCGGACGCGGCCACGGCGGCAGGGGCGCTGCCTTCCGCCACCCGCGGCACGCTCACCGGCTGGCCGCCGGCCCGCTCCACGTCCTCCGCCTGGATGCGGCCGTGGGGACCACTGCCCCGGACACCGGCCAGATCAACCCCAAGCTGGGCCGCCAGCTTGCGTGCCCGGGGCGTGGCCACCAGACGGCCATCGGCGCGAGCGACAGCCACCGGAGCGGGAGCAGGCGCGGCAACGGCAGGAACCGGAACCGGAGCCACCGGGGCGGGCGTGGCAGCAACAGGGGCAGGGGCCACAGGAGCGGGAGCGGGCGGAGCTGCCGCAGGAGTGGCCGCCACCGCAGCCGCGGCGGGGGCGTTGGCCTGCACCTCGGCGATCTCTGCCTCGCTCTCCACGATCAGGCCGATGGTTTCGCCCACCGGGGCGGTGCCGCCGGCGGGCATCAGCACGGCCGCCAGGAAGCCCTCGTTGAAGGATTCCACGTCCATGTCGGCCTTGTCCGACTCGACCACCAGCACCGACTCGCCGCGCTCCACCCGATCACCGGGCTTCTTGAGCCATTCCACGATCTTGCCC
>JBJTUJ010000140.1:0-2970 GCA_046080685.1 Cyanobium sp.
GGCCTGTCCGCGGGTCATCCGGGGCGCACCTCGCCCTGGCCGGCCATGCGGAAGTTGAGGAAGGGGGCGAACAGGATCAGGCCGGGGAAGAACAGGAACACCAGGCCATAGACGCCGGTGCGCTCGATCTTGCCCATCACGGTCCAGCGACGGTGCATCCAGAAGTACAACGCCAGGGGCACCACCACCAGATAGGCCCCGGCGAGGGCACCGTAGAGACCCAGCACCAGCAGGGTTTCGGAGGAGATCTCGCTCAGGAAGGCGGGCATCGCCGGAACCACGGGGCTGATGGATGCGGAATCTAGACTCCGGAGATGGGGGCATGGCGGAATCGGTAGACGCAGCGGACTTAAAATCCGCAGGCCGCAAGGCTGTGGGGGTTCAAGTCCCCCTGCCCCCATCCTCTAGAAGCCGTGCTGTAACTGGCATTTGCCGATGACGCTTCCGCGGCCGCGATCTGCGTTTAGTCACGGTTTAGGCACGGTCGCCATGGCCTCCAGGGACCCCTATCCGGCCCGTATCAACGGTGGCCTGAAGCAGCTGGGATGCACTGCGGCGATTGAGGTCTCACCCTCTGGGAAGCGCATCCGTCTGCGCGCCACCTTGCCGACCCCCGAGGGGGTTTGGAAGCAACGCCGAACTCCATCGCATGGGTCTGGAGCCATTCCCCTTCGATCGGTGGTTGGAAGCAGCCTCGATGTGCGGCCACGACGAGGATCAGGCGGTCAGCGGCCTTGAGGCCGTCCGTCGAACAGAGCAGTGGAGCCAGCAGCGGAGGCGAGGTGAGAGCGCTGCCGTCTCCTGGGCGACTGACTACGCATCGCCTCTGAAGCCCCTGCTACCGCTGGCACGGGTTGATCGGAACGTGTTGAAGGCCCTTGGAGAAAGCAAAGCGGTGGGAAGTCGGAGTCGGCGGCGGGCTTCGATCGCGGCCGTGGCGGTTGCCCGCGCGCTTGGTATGGGCCCCGAAGCGGTCGGGAGGCTCAAGGACCTGGGGAAGGGCTACAGCCCTCAGAAGGATGCCGCTCCCCGCGACCTGTCCACGGATCAGGTGATCGTTCGGGTCATTGATGGCCTGCCGGCAGATTGGCAGTGGGTGGCTGGCATCTGTGCCAGCTACGGCACCCGCCCCCATGAGGCTCTGATGAGTGCCGATGTTCTCGCCAATGGTCTGATTGCCATCGGTGGCGTCAAGACAGGACCACGCCAGGGGCTGCTGCTGAGCCTGGGCTTCAGGTCAAGACGTGCCTGGATCACATTCAGCTGAGCGCAGATGAGATTGAGTTGCTGTTTTATGTCGCTTCTGCATGGCGGCCGTTGGCCGCGCCAAGGCGGGAAAAAGTACCCTGATTGCCACTCTCACCGGCCGCGATCAAGGGGCCATCGGTGATGGACGCCAGGGCTTTACTCGCTACAACCGTGCTTACAATTTCTACGGCATCCGCCTGATCGATACGCCAGGCATTGCTGCCGCTGGTGGCCAAGGGGTACAGTTCCGAGCAGGACGAGCAGCGCGATTCGAACGTGGCCCGCATCATTTTCCCGGAAAGCGACCTGAGCTGCTTCGTGATCGACAGCGACTCCACCGTGCCCTGTACGAGGGAGCTGATGCAGCAGCTGGATCAGCGGGGCAAAGCCTTCCTGATTCTCCTGAACGTGAAGGTCGGATTGCAAGGGGGCTTCGATCTCCTCCGTCGCCGATTGGAGGCCAAGCTTTCCCCGCGCGGTGAGCAGTCGATCAGCGGCAACATTGCCTCGATTCGCCGGGATCCAAGCAAAGCTCTCGGTGTTCACGCTGCCGAGGTGGTGCCGATCATCCCGATCCATGCCAAGGCAGCCTGCAAAGCTGCCCAACTCACGGATCCGCAGGAGGCGGAAGCCTGGCGGGAGCTCAGCCGAATCGATCTCTTGCTTGAGCAACTCGATAAGCTGATCACCGGGCAGGCCACAGACCTGCGGCTCCAGACATTGCGAGCCAACCCAAGGCGCGAACTCGAGCGAATCATCGAAGACCTCGGATTACTCGAGGCAGACCTCGGCACTCAGGCGAGGATCTTCGGTGAAACCGAGCAGAGAGCCATTGCCAGCAGTGCGGAGGTGCCAGTGGGAACGCCACCCGCCTACCTCTCCGCTGTCTGGCGAAACGCCTGAGAGGCAACGAAGCTGAAACCCATGCGCACCAAGTGTCACACACCGCAGACCAATGGACAATCGAGCGTTCTGCAGTGCCTCCAAAGGGTGCTGATCGCTCGATGACCTGGTGAGGAAGCACAGCCGATGAACGTGTTGATCGTGCATCAGAACTTTCCGGGCCAGTACCGCCACCTGGCCGCCGCCCTGGTGGCCAGGGGCGATCACGTCGTGGCCATCGGCGGCCCAACAGCGGAGCCATTGAAGGGGGTGACCCTCCACCGCTACGACCCCATGCCTGCTGGCGGAGTGCCTCCTTGCCACGACTGGGTGGGCGACATTCAGATCAAGGTGCTCCGAGCAGAAGCCGTGGCAGCTCGGATTGAAGCGCTGCGCAACAAGGGGCTGATTGTGGATGTGGTGATCGGCCATCCTGGCTGGGGCGAGCTTCTGGCCATCAAGGACGTATTGCCGGAGGTGCCGGTGCTGCACCAACTGGAATTCTTCTATCAATTTGAGGGTGCCGATGTTGGTTTTGATCCAGAGTTCAGCCAGGCGAGCTGGCGTTCCCGGGCCCGCCTGCGCCTGCGGCGGGCGCCCCAACTCCTCGCCCTCGAAGACCTGGACTGGGGCCTGGCTCCCACCCACTGGCAGGCCAGCACCGCACCGCTCGCCTACCGGGATCGGATCAGCGTGATCCATGAGGGCATCGACACCGCCCAGGCGGCCCCGCGGCTGGGTGCTGAGCTCCACCGGTAAAAGGCAGTCCTCGCCCTGCGGCCCGGTGATGAGGTGGTGAGCGTCGTGGCCCGCAACCTGGAGCCGTACCGCGGCATTCAC
>JBJTUJ010000141.1:0-3805 GCA_046080685.1 Cyanobium sp.
TCTGGGCCTCAGGAGGCTTGACTCAGCATGGCGTTCAGGCAATCGGCCCACAGCCTGGCAACCCTGGGAGCGCTGTACGTTTCAATCAATTCGTGGTTGCGTTCATAAGCTTCGACATGGAAGCCATATTGGCTGTAGAGGTTCATGATGCCAGCACGGATTGATTCTGAACTGCAAATATCGCAATACACACCAATTTCAAGATCCCTGATCAAAGCCTCAACCGGATTGCCCCTTGGCCCAAGCACAAGACAAGGCTTGCGATGACCTAGATACTCAAAGAACTTGGATGGCTGGTTATCAACATGGCGTGGACCTATGACAACCAGCAAACCCATGCTTTCTTCCGCAAGATCATGTGAGGCCTCATAATTGACAGACCGATTGACTCGAATGGCGCGACTCAAGGCTGGGCTGGCCAGGATTGCTTCTTTCGCTTCTGGATAAAGATAGCCGAAGATATCAATCTGCACAGAGATTGGAACCGCCTCCAAGGCAGTCAGTAGAGCTTCAATGGGTCGCCATTCAGGAAGCATCCCCAGATGAACCAGATGAAGCCGGTCACCGTCAGGAGCACTGGCTCGAATCGGATTGTCTCGCCGAGAGAAACGGCTGCTCCGCGCGGCATAGAACGAAGGGGAGACAGGGTAACTGTCTGTCAGAGCGTAAGCCTTATCTGGATCAATCAACCCAGACTGGATATAGCGATCTCTAGTCACGGGTGACATAAAGACAGCGCCACGACATTGATGGAGGATTCTTTGCTGTTTCTCTGGATCCTGTGGCGTGAACCCAAGCTCGTTCCGGTAGCCATGGGGATCATCAATCAGGGCAACGAGGGGCTTATTCATCTCCAGAGTCAGGGCAGCGACTTCTTCGAGCGCAAGGAAGTCAGGGGTCTTTCCGGCGATCAGGTCGTAGTTCCACTCAGCTTCAGCTTCGCGTACAACCCGCCTCAGGCCTGCAACCGTGTAACCCAGAGAATCATGGCGCAGCAGGAACTCGAGGCGCGAACTGATCAGCTGGAGAAAACCATAAACGAAATACAACAGCGAACGATTGCGGCAACGATTCCTGAGAACAGAAAAGCGCTTTGACCAAGAGACATTGGCACTGTAGTGCAGCCTGGATGGATGACAATTAACCTTTTCGGTCAGCACCGATGCCATCGAAGGCGAAGGCCCGGCAAAGTGAAGCTCCCAGCCGTTGTCATCAAGGTAAGGAAGAATTTTGTCGTAGATAAGACCCTGCACACCGTTACAGCCTGGCGGCTGCATCATGACAAGCAGGATCCGTCTCACGGCCACTGGCGGATGAAAAGTCAATCTGGTGCAACCTACACCAGAAGTGCCGTGGTGAGCGCGTCCAACACCCTTGTCTGCAGGCAGGATTGGATGCCCATTATCTGCGTTTCCTGGAATCAATCTGCAGGAGATCGCGCACCTGCTGCACGCGGCGCGCCAGAGCGGGATCGGCGCTGAGCTTCTTCTCCACCTGCTCCACGGCGTACATCACGGTGGAATGGTCTTTGCCGCCGAAGGCCTCACCGATGCGAGGCAGCGAGAGGTTGGTGTTCTGACGCATCAGGAACATACCCACCTGCCGGGCCTGGCTCACGACCCGCTTGCGGCTGGGGCTGAGCATCTCTTCGATCCGCACCTCAAACACCTCCGCCACCTTATCGAGCACCTGCTGAGGGGTGACATCCACGTCGTTACCGACGGGATCGAGCATCGGCGCCACCGACTCCACCGTCATCGGCAGGCCGGTGATCGAGGCGAAGGCCACCGCACGGGTGAGCGCCCCTTCGAGTTCGCGGATGTTGGAGGTGAAGCGACCGGCGATGTAGTGGACCAGCTCCCGCGGCAGAGCCATCTGTTCGGCCTCGGCCTTCTTGTGCAGGATCGCCATCCTGGTCTCCAGATCAGGGGCCTGGATGTCGGCGATGAGCCCCATCGAGAACCGGGAGATCAACCGCTCCTGCAGGCGGGGGATCTGGCTGGGTGGCCGGTCGGAGGCGATCACGATCTGGCGGCCCGCCTCGTGCAGGGCGTTGAAGGTGTGGAAGAACTCCTCCTGGGTGTACTCCTTGCCTTCGATGAACTGGATGTCGTCAACAAGGATCAGATCGGCGGCGCGGTAGCGATCGCGGAAGGCCTGCATGCTGTCCTTGCGGATCGCCTGGATCAGATCGTTGGTGAATGTTTCCGTGGACACGTAGAAGACGCGCGCCTCGGGATCGATCTCCAGCCGGTAGTGACCGATGGCCTGCATCAGGTGGGTCTTGCCCAGGCCCACTCCGCCACAGATGAACAGGGGGTTGAACTCCCGCCCCGGGGCCTCGGCCACCGCCAGGGCCGCCGCGTGGGCCATGCGGCTGTTGGGCCCCACCACGAACCGGTTGAACGCGTAGCGGGGGTTGAGGTTGGCGATCAGCCGGGTCCCCGGACCCGGGCGGGCCGGCGCGGGAACCGGAGCCGACCCCTCGGCAGCGATCGGAGCCGGAAGAGGAAGGGGAGCCGCGCCTTCCGCCCCCTCCCCGGGGTCCACACCGATCTCGACATGAACGGGCTCACCAGCGATCTCGGCAGCCACCTGTTCGATCTTGGCCAGGTAGTGCTTGCGAAGCCAGCTGCAGGCGAAGCTGTTGGGCGCCTGCAGTCGCAGGGCCCCATCGTCGGCCGAAAGACAGCGTGCCGGCCGGATCCAGGTCTCGAAGGTAGGCTTGCTGAGGCTGGCCTGAAGAGCCTCCTGGACCCGGTGCCAAAGCCGATCGCCTCGCTGCACCGGACCACCATCTCACGGCTGCCGAATATAGGCACGGTGAGCGGGCTGCTCCTGAGCGATGCGGCACCGCCCGATCCCCTGCCGAATCCACCCCTCGCCGCACCGATGGTCGCCCCGTCGCCGCTCCGTTTCCGTCTCTCCCGACCCCCCGCCGCCCTGTTGGCGGCCGCGGCCTGCAGCAGCCTCCTGGGGGGCTGCACGGGCCTGCGCCTGCCGGTGATGCCCGCCCAGGAGAAGGCGCGGGTCAGCGATGCCCCCGTGGCCGCTCCCCTGCAGCCCGGCAGCAACGTCATCGTTGAGGCGGTGGCCAAGGTGGGGCCTGCCGTGGTGCGCATCGACACCGTCAAGCGCACCGTCAACCCCCTCGGCGGCCTGCTGGGCCGTGGTCCGGCGATCCAGCAGCAGCAGGGCCAGGGATCGGGCTTCATCACCCGCTCCGATGGGGTGGTGCTCACCAACGCCCACGTGGTAGAGGGAGCCAGCGAAGTGAACGTCACCATCCCCGACGGCCGCAGTTTCACCGGCAAGGTGCTGGGGGCCGATCCCCTCACCGACGTGGCGGTGGTGAAGGTGGTGGCCTCGCAGCTGCCGGTGGCGCCCCTTGGGGATTCCGCCAAGCTGCGGCCAGGGGAATGGGCGATCGCCATCGGCAATCCCTTCGGCCTCGACAACACGGTCACCGCCGGGATCATCAGCGCCATCCAGCGCACCAACGCCGTGGGTGAAGGCCAGCGGGTGCCCTACATCCAGACCGACGCCGCCGTGAATCCGGGCAACAGCGGCGGCCCGCTGATCAACGACCGCGGCCAGGTGATCGGCATCAACACCGCCATCCGCCAGGCCCCCGGCGCGGGCCTGAGCTTCGCCATCCCGATCAACACCGCCCGCAAGATCGCCTCCCAGATCATGGATCGGGGCTACGCCAGCCACCCCTATATCGGCGTCCGATTGGAGGCCCTCACCCCCCAATTGGCCAGGGAAATCAACAGCAGCACCGATCAGTGCAAGCTGCCCGAGG
>JBJTUJ010000142.1:0-3119 GCA_046080685.1 Cyanobium sp.
TTCACCAGGAAGTTCATGGCGTCGGGAACGCCCTTGAAGCCGCCCTCGTCGTAGATGTCGCTCATCTCGAAGAACACCGGCGCCATCACCTCCCAGAACAGGCCGAGGTTGGCGTAATAGCTCATCTTCTTCACCTGCTCCATGAACATCTCAGGGAACAGGCGATAGAGACCAAGCATCAGCGGATTGCCGCGGAAGTAGGCCTTGATCGCTCGATCGGCGTTGGCCCGGTAGGCGTCGCTGGCGAGATAGTCGTAGAAGCGGCCGCCCATGCCCTGGTGCCAGAACATCGCCTCCATGCAGGCCTCGGCGAACTCCATGTTGATCCGGTCGTGCCAGAGGTGATGGAGCAGCTTCGGCATTTTGCCCGCCTCCCCCTTGGCCATGAACTCCAGCAGTTCGGGATGGGCCTTTTCGCCACCGCGCCAGATCCGCAGCTTCGACTGGTCGCCGGCGTAGGAATTGGGCAGATCGAGGTACTGCTGGCTGATGAAGTACTTGAAGGCCGGCAGGGGATCGAGGAACACCTGCTCGGCGATGTAGAGCAGATCGCGCCAGTAGAAGTCCATCGGCACGGCATAGGCCTTGTAGATGCCGATGATCTGCATCAGGTTCTCCGGCGTGTCCGGCAGCATCGAGCCGCCGGCCTCCAGCCGGTGGATCACATCGGCGTAGCGATGGGTGGAGGGCGGGATCAGGGGAGCGGTAACGGGCTCAGGGGCCGTGGCGGTGGGGGGCGTCATGACGTGCGCAGCTCCGCTGCCAAGGGGAAGGTGACGGCGACGAGGTGGGAACCGGAGTCGGCGAGGGTAGTGACCTGGCCGGTCAGGAACGGCTGGGATCGCAAGGCCAGGTCAGTGGATTCCGTCTCGCTCCAGCCCGTGAGGGCGGTGGGCCAGAGGCCCGCGGCGATCACCAGCACGGTGAGAGCCATGGCCGGCGCCCGCTCGCTCCAGCAGGTGGACGACCAGTCGGCACGCTCGTTGTCGAGGCGGCCGAAGCCCACCCTGTTGAACAGGCGGATGGCGTAGACGGCGGTGAAGCCCGAAGCGATCAGGCTCACCAGCGTGGCGCGGGGGAAGGTGGTCCAGCTGCCCTCGAACACCAGCAGTTCGGCCGGGAAGCCCGCCAGCCCAGGGATGCCGGCGGCCGCCATCAGGGCCAGCAGCAGCATGCCCATGGTGAAGGGCAGGCCCCGCAGCGGATTCATCAGGCCCGAGAGCTCGGGGATGGAGGTGGTGCCGGTCTTGCGCTCGATCAGCCCCACGCAGGCAAACAGCAGGGCCACGATCATGCCGTGGGCGAGCATCTGGGCCACCGCCCCCTGCAGGCTCAGGGGGGTGGCGGCGGAGAGCCCCAGCACCAGCAAACCCATGTGGCCGAGGGAGCTGAAGGCCATCAGGCGGCGGATGTCGCTCTCGGCGATGGCGTTGAGGGCGCCATACACCGCACTGATGGCGCCGGCGGCGGCGATCCAGGGCGACCAGGCGGCCCAGGTTTCCGGCAGGAAGCTCACGCCGAAGCGGAGCAGGCCGTAGGCGCCCAACTTGGAAACGGAGCCCGCCAGCAGCATCGCCACCGGGGTGGGGGCCTGGCTGTAGGTGAAGGGCTGCCAGCCGTGCAGGGGCACCACGGGAAGCTTCAGGCCGAAGGCCAGCAGCAGCAGGGCCAGGATCCAGCGCTGGGCCGCAGGGGGGAGCTGGGCCTGGCGAAGATCCTCGAAGGAGAAGAGCGGACCGGCCGGATTGAACCAGGCGAAGGCCAGAACCGCCGCCAGCATGGCCAGGCCGGACACGGCGCTGTAGAGGAGGAAGCGCACGGCGGCACCGGCCCGCTTCTCACCACCCCAGATCGCAATCAGCAGGGTGATCGGGATCAGCACCAGTTCGAAGGCCAGCAGGAACAGCAGGGCATTGCGCGCCAGCAAACCGCCCACAACGCCGAGGTTAGTGGCCAGCATCAGGGAGAAGAACAGCCGCGGCCGGCTCTGGTCCGCCGCAGCCGAGAGGATCGCCATGGAGGTGATCAGGGCGGTGAGCAGCACCAGCGGCAACGAGAGCCCGTCGAGACCGAGATCAAGCCGCAGCCCGAGTTTCGGCAGCCAGGAGAGCTGCAGGTCGGCGGGGGGGTGTTGCCAGCAGAGGAGACCCATCAGCAACTGAAGGCCCCCGAACAGGGCCGCGATGCCGCGAACTCCAACGGAAGAAACGGTTGCCGGCAGCAGGGGAAGCAGCAGGGTGCCGGCCAGGGGCGCGGCCAGGAGAAGCAGGAGTGAGGACGATCCCATCAGCGGAACGGGCGAACGAGTTCGGAGGGAACGGAGGGGGCGGAGGCCAGCAGCCAGGCGGCCATCAGCAGAACCCCGAGAACGAGGGTGAGGGCGTAGGCCTGGGAGCGGCCGGAGGTGGTGAGGCTGAGGCGGCGGGCACCCTCAAGGGCGGCGCTGCCGGAGGCCCCGCTGAAGCCATCGATCAGCCGGTCATCGGCGCGGGCGCTGAGCCGGGCCAGAGCCACCACCAGCCACACCACGGTGCGGTGGTAGAAGCGCTCGGTCTGCATGTCGTGGGCGAGCCAGTCCTGCAGACCGCCGAGGGCGGCGGGCAGTTGGGCCAGGGGGTGAGGCCGCAGGTAGAAGGCCGCCGACAGGCCGCCGCCCACGAGGGTGGAGAGCAGCAGCGGCACCGCCAGCGGCCCCCAGCCCGGCAGGGGGGAGAGGGCAAAGACGCCGTTGATCGCCAGCAGCTGCGGCAGATGCAGCACCAGACCCATCAGCACGAAGGTGGGCAGGGCCATCAACCACAGCACCTCGGCGGAGCGGGTGGTGAACACCGATGGACGCCCGGCGAAGACCAGGCCGAACACCCGGATCAGGCCGGCGGTGATCATGGCGTTGGTGAACAGCACAAGGCAGCCGAGCAGCACGGGATGGGAGCTCTCGGCCGTCAGCTCCAGCAGCTCGCTGAGAGCGGCGAAGCCACCGAAGGGCGGCAGGGCCATCAGGCCGGCGGCGCCGGTGAGGAAGGCCAGGCCCATCAGCGGACGCTTGCTCCACAGGCCTCCGAGCTGGGTGAGGTCCTGGGTGACGTTGGTGATCACGATCGCGCCGATCACCATCAGCA
>JBJTUJ010000143.1:0-5623 GCA_046080685.1 Cyanobium sp.
CTCAGCCTCAACGATCGTGCGGTAGAGCGCCTCCGGCCCCACGGCCCGGCGCAACAGCAGACCTGCCGCAACCAGGCTCGCCAGCACCAGGGGAACGAGCAGGGCCGGAGGGAAGGGCAGGGGAGGCTTGCGTCAGCCGGCCCCCAGGTACGAGTCCCTCAGCGCCCCGTCGGCCCGCAGAACCGCGGCGGGCCCCTCCAGCTGCACGGCGCCGCTCTCCAGCACCACCCCCCGGTCGGCGATCTCCAGGGCTGCGGCCGCGTTCTGCTCCACCAGCAGCATCGTGAGCCCGCCGCGGTGCAGCTCCGCCAGGGTGGCCATTACCTCGGCCACCAGCTTCGGGGCCAGGCCCAGGCTGGGTTCATCCAGCAGCAGCAGGGTGGGGCGGCCCATCAGCGCCCGGGCGATCGCCAGCATCTGCTGTTCGCCGCCCGAGAGGGTGCCCGCGAGCTGGTGGCGGCGCTCCGCCAGCCGCGGGAACAGGCCGTAGCAGCGCTCCAGGTCGGCGGCGATGCCGTCGCGATCGCGCCGCAGCCAGGCCCCGAGCTCCAGGTTGGCCGCCACGCTCTGGCGGCTCAGCACCCGGCGCCCCTCGGGGCAGTGGCCGATCCCCAGGCGCACGGTGGATTCGGTGCGAACACCGGTGCAGTCACCCCCCTGCCAGAGCACCCGGCCGCCGGCGACCGGCACAAGGGAGGAGATCGCGTGCAGGGTGGTGGTCTTGCCGGCGCCGTTGGCACCCAGCAGGGTCACCAGCTCCCCGGGCCGCACCTGCAGATCCAGGCCTCGCACGGCGGTGACGGCCCCATAGCGAACCACCAGCCCTTGCAGCTCCAGCAGGGGAGGCACCGGGCCGGGGTGTGCTGCAACGGCGTGGGCGGCGCTCATGGCGATGCTCCGGTGCCGGGCCCGCCGCCCAGATAGGCCTCGATCACCGCCGGATCGTGGCGCACCCGCTCGGGGGTGCCCAGGGCGATGCGCCGGCCGAAGTTGAGCACCGCCAGGCGATCGCAGAGGCGCATCATCAGCGGCACGTGGTGCTCGATGATCAGCACCGTGAGCTGGAACTGCTCGCGCAGCCGGGCGATCAGGGCGCAGAGCTCATCCTTCTCGGCCGGGTTCATGCCGGCGGCCGGTTCGTCGAGCAGCAGCAGCGAGGGGCCGGTGGCCAGGGCCCGGGCGATCTCCAGCCGGCGACGATCGCCGTAGGAGAGGCCGGCGGCGGAGTCGTCGGCACGCCCATCGAGATTGAACAGGGCCAGCAGCTCGGAGGCCCGGCGCTCCAGGGCGGCCTGCCGGCTGCGGAAGCCGGCGTTGCCGCTGAGCGCCTCCAGCAGCGGCGCGCGGGCCTCGCGGTGCAGGCCCACCAGCACGTTCTCGCGCAGCGAACGGCTGTCGAACAGGCGCAGGTTCTGGAAGGTGCGGGCGATGCCGAGCCGGTTGATCCGCTCCGGCCCCAGGCCGTCGATCGGGCTGCCCCGCCACAGCACCCGGCCGGCGGAGGGGGCGGTGAGGCCGGCGATCACGTTGAACAGGGTGGTCTTGCCGGCTCCGTTGGGACCGATCAGGCCGAAGATCTCTCCCTCCTCCACGCTCAGATCCACGCCGTCGAGGGCCAGCAGGCCGCCGAAGCGGCAGTCGAGCCCTTCCAGCTGCAGCAGCGGAGCGCTCATCGCACCCCCGGGAGCTGGCGCAGCCGCTGGCGGATCGCTTGCAGCAGCGACGGGGTGATCAGGCCCTGGGGGAACAGCACCGGGCCCAGCAGGATCACCAGGCCGAACACCACCAGCCGCACGTTGCCCACGGGCCGCAGCAGCTCCGGCAGGGCGGTGAGCACCAGGCCGCCCACCACCGGGCCGAGCCAGGTGCGGGAGCCGCCGAAGACCACGAAGGCCAGGGTGGTGATGCTGGCGTCGAAGCTGCCCTGGCGCGCGTTCCAGGTGTTGAGGAAATGGGCGGCGATCACGCCCGTGACCCCCGCCAGCACGGCGCTGGCCACAAAGGCGCTGAGCTTCACGGCCGTGGTGTCGATCCCCATGCAGCGGGCCGCCAGTTCGTCGTCGCGGATCGCGGCCATGGCCCGCCCCAGCCGCATCGCCTCCAGGCGGCGGCAGAGCCAGCCGGCGACGGCGAGCACCAGCAGCGCCAGGATCAGGTAGCCGATCGGTTCCTCGAAGGGCTGGGGGATGGCGAAGATCCCCACCGCGCCGCCGGTGAGGGGCAGGTTGAGATTCACCACCCGCACGATCTCCACCAGGGCGATGGTGGCGATCGCCAGGTAGATGCCCCGCAGGCGCAGCACCGCGTGGCCGATGGCCAGGGCCAGCAGCCCGGCGAGGGCGCCGCCCAGCACCATCTCCAGCAGCAGGGAAGGCAGGGGGAACAGGGCCTCGCTGCCCGGAGGCAGCACGCCCCCGAGCGGGGCCCAGCGGGTGGAGAGCAGGGCGGCCAGATAGCCGCCGATGGCGTAAAAGCCCGGCGTGGCCAGTGACAGCTGGCCCGCCGCCAGGGGCAGGTACACCGACAGGCCCAACAGGGCGCCGAGCACCATCTGCACCAGCAGGCCGTTCTCGATCACGGGGCGCTCCCTGGGCCGTGGTTCGCCATGGCTACACCTTGTCCACGCCGGCCCGGCCGAGCAGGCCGCGGGGGCGCAGCAGCAGCACGGCGAACAGGAAGGCGAAGGCCACCGCATCCCGCCAGCCCGAGGCCTCGCCGGGCACCAGAGCCTCCGCCAGCCCCACGATCAGACCGCCCAGCACGGCTCCGGGCACGCTGCCCAGCCCCCCCAGCACCAGCACCCCCAGCCCCTTGAGGCCGTAGCCGATGCCGGCATAGGGCCCGGCGATGCTGACGCTCAGCCCCACCAGCCCGCCGGCGATGCCCGCCAGGATGCCGCTGATCACGAAGGCCAGGCGGATCATGGCGTCACTGTCGATCCCCAGCAGCCGGGCGGTGGTGGCGTCCTCGGAGACCGCCTGCAGGGCCTTGCCCCCGCGGCTGCCCTCCAGCCAGAGGGTGAGCAGGCCCACAGCCAGGGCCGATACGCCAAGCAACAGGAGCTGCACGGTGCGCACCTGGGCGCCGGCGAGCTGCAGGGAAACCGGCAGGCCGCCCAGGCTCTCGGCGGCGATCGCGTAACCCTCGGCCCCCATCAGCAGCTGCAGCAGGTTCACCAGCACCACACCGGCCCCCAGGCTGGTGATCAGATAGAGGAGGGGCTCCGCCCGGCGCCGGCGCAGGGGCGTGAAGGCCAGCCGCTCCACCACCAGGGCGGCCGCGCCACAGAGCAGGCCAGCCAGGGGCAGCGCCAGCCAGAAGGGCAGGGCCAGCGGCAGCCGCAGGCCGGGCCAGAGGCCGTTCACCCCGATCGCCCCGCCCATCAGCAGAAAGGTGAGGTAGCCGCCGAGGGTGAACAGGGCGCCCTGGGCGAAGTTGATCACCCCCAGCACCGAGAACACCAGGGTGTAGCCGAGGGCGAACAGGGCGTAGACGCCGCCGCCGGAGAGGCCGTTGACCAGGATCTGCAGCAGGTGCTCCATGGCCGGGCGCTCCTAGTTCAGCAACGCGAAGCGGCCGCTGCGGCCCCCGGGAGCCATGCGCACCTGGGCCACGAAGAACCGCTCCTGCATCACCTCCCCCTCCGGGTCGAACGCGATCGGCCCCAGGGGCGTGGCATAGCGGCCGCGCAGCAATTCCGCCATCAGGGCTTTGCGGGCCTGGCGCAGGGTGACGGTCTGCAGCCCACCGGCGGCGTGCAGGCGCTGGATCGCCTCGAACACCACCTGATAGGCGGTGAAGGCCTGGGCGGTGAGCTGGGGCGGGATCCCCCCTCCCTTGGCCTGGCCGTAGAGGCGTACGAAGGCGCGGTTGATCGGCGTGTCGAGCTCGGGGCTGTAGGCCTGGGCGATCAGGATGCCGTCGCAGTAGCGCTGGCAGATCGGATAGATGTTCGGGGTGTTCATGCCGTTGCCCACCACAATCGTGCGGCGGTAGCCCAGCTCGCGCAGCTGGCGGATCAGGTTGCCGCCATCCACCGCCTGGGCGGAGATCACGATCAGGTCAGGCTTCTGGCGCAGGGCGGCGGTGATCTGGTTCTGGAAGTCCTGGTCGGTGAGCTGGGTGCGCTGCACGCTCACGGGCGGCAGTCCCTTCGCCGCCAGGGCCTTCTGGAAGATCGCCGTTTCCGAGGTGCTGTAGGCGTCGTCGTGGGCGTAGAACACCGCGGCGCGGCGGATGGTGGGATCCAGCCGCAGGGCCGCGGCGATCGAGAGGGGGGCGATCACCGAGCTCTGGGCCGAGACCCGGCTGATGAAGCTGCCGATCTGGGGGATGCCCTTGGCGGTGTTCGAAGGGGCCACCACCGGCACCCGGCGGCGCTGGGCGATCGGATCGGCGGCGAAGGCCTGCTGGGACAGGGTGGGGCCGATCAGGGCCAGCACCCCCTCGCCGATCAGCAGGTTGAAGGCGGAGCTGGCGGACTGCTCATCGCCGCCGCCGTCCTCGAGGCGCAGGCGCACCGGCTGGGCCGGCGGCCGACCGCTGCCGCCGCCGGAGCCGAACCATTTCTGGGCCAGGTCCATGCCGATGCGCTGATCCTGGCCGTAGGCGCTGGCGTTGCTGGTGAGGGAGAGCACGGCCCCCACCAGCGCGCCGCCGTTCAGGTCCGGGGGGCGGGAGGACGCCCCAGGCGAGCAGCCCGCCAGCAGGGAAGCGAGCAGGGCGGGAAGCAGCCCGACGGTCCCCGCCGACCGGAGGCCGGCGCGGCGGATCACGGTCGTGGGCGCGGGGGCCATGGCGGCGGACCCGACCCTCAGGCCACGGCGGCGAAGGCGTCGCGGAAGGCGGCCAGGGTGGCGTCGATGTCGGCGTCGCTGTGAGCGAGGGAGGTGAAGCCGGCTTCGAAGGAGCTGGGCGCCAAGTAGATGCCCCGCTCGAGCATGGCCCGGTGCAGCCGGCCGAAGCGCTCGCTGTCGGTGGCCTTGGCCTGCTCGAAGTTGCGCACCGGGCCCTCGCAGAGGAAGAAGCCGAACATGGCGCTGATGGCGCCGCCGCTGTAGGGCAGGCCGGCGGCCCGGGCAGCCTCGCCGATGCCGTCGCTCAGGCGCTTGGTGATCGCCTCCAGCCGCTCATAGGTGCCGGGCTGCTTGAGCAGCTCCAGGGTTTTGATGCCGGCGGTCATCGCCAGGGGGTTGCCACTGAGGGTGCCGGCCTGATACATCGGGCCCGCCGGGGCCACCATCTCCATGATGTCGGCCCTGCCGCCGTAGGCGCCCACCGGCAGGCCGCCGCCGATCACCTTGCCCATCGTGGTGAGATCGGGGGTGATGCCGAAGCGGGCCTGGGCACCGCCATAACTGATGCGGAAGCCGGTCATCACCTCGTCGAACACCAGCAGGGCGCCGTTCTCGCGGGTGAGTTCGCGCAGCCCTTCCAGGAAGCCGGGCTCGGGGGTGATGAAGCCGGCATTGCCCACCACCGGCTCGAGGATCACGCCGGAGATCTCGCCGGGGTTGTCGACGAACAGCCTCTTGACCGACTCCAGGCAGTTGTAGGGAGCGGTGAGGGTGGAGGCGGTGGTGGCGCGGGGAACGCCGGGGGAGTCGGGCAGGCCGAGGGTGGC
>JBJTUJ010000144.1:0-36636 GCA_046080685.1 Cyanobium sp.
GAGGGGCTGTTCGGCTACTTCCCCTCCTACGCCGTGGGGCACCTGGTGAGCGCCCAGCTGGCTGAGGCGATGGAACGGGATCTCGGTCCGATCGAGGAGCGCCTGCGGCGCGGCGAGGATCAGACCGTGTTCGACTGGCTGGCGGAGCGGGTCTGGCCGCTGGGCCGGAGCGTGGAGGCCGGCGAACTGGTGGAGCTGGTGAGCGGGGTCTCCTCACGGCGGCGCCGTTCCTCACCTATCTGGAGGGGAAGCTGGAGCGGCTCGCAGGCTGACCGCCGGAGCGATGGGTCGCCCGTGACGCTTCGTAAGATGCCGCCGCGCAATCCGATCCCATGGCGAACATCGACCACGCACCGAGCCGCACGATGCTCAATCTCCTGCACGTGCTGCCGGCCTTCGCCGACGAGGCGGAGCTGCGGCTGAACGCCATCGTGGAGCTCAACTCCGGCACGATCAACAAGTACGAACTGATCACCGAGTCCGGCCAGCTGAAGCTCGATCGGGTGGGCTACTCCTCGCTCGCCTATCCCTTCGCCTACGGCTGCATCCCCCGCACCTGGGACGAGGACGGCGACCCGCTCGACATCGAGATTGTGGGCGTCACCGAACCCCTGGTCCCCGGCTCCGTGGTGGAGGCCCGCATCATCGGCATCATGAAATTCGACGATGGCGGCGAGGTCGACGACAAGGTGATCGCCGTGCTGGCCGACGACAAGCGCATGGACCACATCACCAGTTACAGCCAGCTCGGTGAGCACTGGCTCAAGGAAACCCAGTACTACTGGGAGCACTACAAGGACCTGAAGAAGCCGGGCACCTGCAGGGTCAATGGCTTCTTCGACACGGCCGAGGCCGTTCGGATCGTCAAGGAGTGCGAAGCGCGCTATACCACCACGATCGACCCCAAACTGGTGGGCTGATCCCCCCGTTGTTCCTCCCGACCTCTCCCCTCCAGCCATGACCTCGCCCCGGAACACCTTCCTGCGCGCCCTGATCGCCCCCCTCAGCGGCGGGGCCCTCCTGCTCGCCGGTCCCCTCGGGGCGGCGGAGATTCCTGTTGCCACTGCCAGCAGCCGCAACCTCGGTGCCCCCCTGAGCGCCCCACCGCCGGTCCCCACCGCAGCCCCCGCCGCCGGCGGCAGCACCGCCACTCCTGCCACCGCGGCCGTCACCAACACCAGGCAGATCGTGCTCGAACTGCGCAAGCGCACGATCAGCCTCGTGGACAACGGCAAGGTGGTGGGCAGCTGGCCGGTCGCCGTGGGGGATCCCGCCACCCCCACCCCCACCGGGAAGTTCAAGGTGCTCAACAAGATCGTCAATCCCCAGTATCAGAGCACCAAAACCGGCAGGAACAATCCCACAATCGGCCCCCAGGGGCCGCTGGGCGACCGCTGGATCGGCTTCCACACCACCGAAAAGGACCAGTTCGGCATCCACGGCACCCCCACCGCCTGGGAATGGACCGTGAAGGGGAGGGAGGCAGTGTCCCATGGCTGCGTGCGCATGCTCACGCCCCATGTGCGCCAGCTCTTCGACCAGGTCGATCTCGGCACCCCGGTGGTGGTGAAGCCCTGAGGCGAACCGCCGGACAGGGCGTGCGGAGAGCGGAAGAGATTCTGCAAATCCGCCCCTGATCGCTCGGGCTGGTAGGTATTGACCCCTAGGGTTAGGCCATCGCCCGGCGCTGTGCCCACGGGCCACCGCGCACCCGCCATGTCAGACCGTCACTCGGGTCCTGCTCCGATCTCCCATCTCTCCCATCCGCCCCACAACACCGCCCTGAAGTGGCGGCACGACGGGGAACTATCCCGTCTCGACCTTGAGCGGATCCTTGCTCTGCTGACTCAGGTGGATCCGGTTGCCGAGGCCCTGATGTCCCCCAGCCCCAGCCCAGAGAACTGAAGCCTGCGGGCCAGAGCCCGGGCCATGCCATCCCGGCTCGCCAGTCCCCTCAAGGCCACCAGCGGCAGCCCAGCGGCAGGCAGACCGTGGGGCAGATGGCCAGCGATGCCGGAGGGAACGTCAAACACCGGGATCTGGCGCAGACGCTCGGGGGTGAGCTGGTCCTCCAGCTGATCGAGGCGCGCCGTCACCGGCAGCCAGACCAGTTCACCGCGGCGGCAGTCGCCCAGGTTCACCGGGGAGGATGAATCCTCAGCTGCGGCCAGACCCCGCTGAAGGTCGGCCAGGGTCACCAGACCAACGGCAAGGGGGCCCTCACCGACGATCAGGCAGTGGCCATGGCTATCGATCAGGCGTCCCAGTGCCTGCTCTGCCGCCATCTCAGCCGGCAGCACCAACGGAGCGTCCGGTTCAAGGGCCTCGGGCACGGGGATCGCCGCCAGCCTGCCCCGCCGCTGTTCCTCCATCGGATCAGCACCCAGCAGTCCGGGGTCCTGCACCCCCTGCCACCGTTCCACCAGCGCCGCGCTGAGGCCGGCAGCCGCCATCAGTGGCAGCACGATGCGGATGTCACGGGTGAGTTCGAACAGCAGCAGCAGGGCTGTGAGCGGTGCCCGTGCGCTGCCCGCCAGCACCGCGGCCATGCCCACCATCGCGTAGGCCGGCGGCTCGGCTACCGGCAGATGCAGGCCCCCCTCGCCGAGAAGCTGACCGTAGGCATTGCCGAGCACCGCCCCGAGAAACAGGGAAGGGGCGAATCCCCCGCCCACGAATCCGGTGGCGTTGCTGACTGTTGTGGCGAGCAGCTTGACGCCGATCAGCGCCATCAGGGTGAACAGGGGAATGCCGCCGTCGGTGCCGAGCAGAGCTTCGATCGTGTCGTACCCCACCCCGAGCACCTGGGGAAAGGCGAGGGCCATGGCCCCCACCGCCGCTCCCCCGACCGCCGTGGGCAGACCGGGGGGAAGGCGGCTCAGCACCGCCTGGAGGCGTGGATCCCGGCCCAGGCCCAGCAGCCGAACCAGCGCCAGCGACATCACGCTGGCCAGCACACCCAGCACCAGATAAAGGGGGAGCTCCCAGGGAGACCGCACCTCGTAGGCCGGAAGCCGCAGGATCGGTGTATCACCGAGGCAGAGCTGGGTGACCAGGGCCGAGGCCACCGCCGCCACCAGCACGGCCCGCAGGCTCGGCCGGCCCGGCACCGAGCTGAAGCTGCCCTCGAAAGCAAAGAACACCCCAGCGATCGGGGCCTTGAATCCGGCCGCCAGACCGGCCGCCACGCCGGCCGCCACCAGGGCCTTGCGCGACTCGGGGGAGAGCCGGCCCTCCTGTGCCACCCACAGGCCGATGTTGCCGCCACTCTCCACGCTCGGCCCCTCGGGACCGAGGGAGGCCCCGCTGCCGAGGCTGAGGGAGGCGGCAACCAGCCGCAGCAGCGGCAGGCGGGGAACGCCAGCGAGGGCACTATCGGCCATCGCCATCAGGCTCGGGAGACCCGGACCGAGATTGCCGCCGAGCTTGCGCAGCAGCCCCACGGCCAGCCCGCCGAGGGTGGGGACGACCACCACCGGCCATAGAGCCAGCCAGTCGGGGAGTGTCGTTGCATCCACCACCGGGGGAAGCGGCTCGGGCAGGGCCGGTGGGGTGGGGAGGAGGCCGATGCCGCCGAGCCCCAGCTGCAGCAGGGCCTTCAGGGGGGTGCCGTTGTCCTGATCGAGGGGCGGCAGGTCGACCACCGGCAGATCGGGCGGGGCCAGGGAGGTGGTGGAGGAGCGGCCCACCACGAGCAGTCCCTCCACGAACGGACCGAAGAGAAAGTTGTTGATGAAGCCCAGCAACTCGTGGAAGCCCACCACCGCCAGACCGGTGAGGGCTCCCACCAATGCAGCCCAGGCCAGAAGGTTCCACTGGAACGGCAGAGCGCGAAGGTCCCTGGCACCGTCCGGAGGCGGCGGGGGGGCTGACGCGGGAACAGGCTCAGGCCTCGGGCCGGACGGTGGCAAAGATCTCCTCCAGGATGGCTCCGGCACCCTGCTCCCGCAGACGGCGGGCGAGGGTGATCCCCAGGGCCTCGGGGTCGTTCTGATCCCCTCGCACCTCGTCGCGGATCAGGCGCTGGCCATCGAGGCTCGCCACCATGCCGGTGAGGATCAGATCCCCAGCATGATCAGGCTCCGCGAAGCAGGTGTTGACGCCGATCGGCACCTGACAGCCCCCTTCGAGTTCCCGCAGGAAAGCGCGTTCGGCCAGACAGCGCAGGGCCGTGGGCCGATGCTCAAGCACCTTGATCTGCTCCAACACCGCCCTGTCACCCTCGCGGCATTCGATACCCAGGGCACCCTGGCCCACGGCATGCAGGGAGATGGACGGGTCGATCAGCTCATGGATGCGATCGCCCAGGCCCAGCCGTCCCAGACCGGCAGCGGCCAGGATCAGGCAGTCGAACTCCCCGGAATCCAGCTTCTCCAGGCGGGTGATCACGTTGCCCCGCACGTCCTTGAAGCTGAGATGGGGGAAGTGGTGGCGCAGCTGGGCCAGCCGACGCAGGGAGCTGGTGCCCACCACCGCGCCGGCGGGCAGGGTGGCGAGGGTCTTGTCCCGGTGCTTCTCGTGCACCACCAGGGCATCGGCCGGATCCTCCCGTTCGGTGATGCAGCCCAGCATCAGCCCTTCCGGCAGGTTGGTGGGCAGGTCCTTGAAGCTGTGGACGGCGATGTCGGCCCGGTCCACCAGCATCTGGGCCTCCAGCTCCTTGGTGAACAGGCCCTTGTCGCCGATCTTGGCCAGGGCCACGTCGAGGATCTTGTCCCCCTGGGTGGCCATGGCCTCGATGCTGATCTCCAGCCCGGGGTGCGCCTTGCCCAGTTCATCGCGCACCCAGTGGGTCTGGACCATGGCCAGCTGGCTGCGGCGGGAGGCGATGCGCAGATGGGAACCGGCCATCGGGGTGCTCGGGGGGCAGGGGGACTGCCGAATCACAGCCGCCCAGCCTAGATAGCCATCGGAGCGGACCGGTCCTGCCACGGGAAGTCGTGATCAGCCGACGCGATCGGCAACCTCGCAGCCGCGATCCGCTCAGTCCGCGAAGAAGTCGAGGGGCAGAGGTCCCCAGGTGTCCTCCAAGGAAGGGTCCTCGGGGTTGTGACCGGTGATCAGGATCCCCTGCCCAAGCCCCCCCTCGGCGCGGAGCAGCAAGCGGCCGGTGCGCTGGTTACCCTTGAGAAACACCGGCTGCGCCAGGGTTTCCGGATCGGGGCCCGACGGATCGGGCGCCAGGGGAGTCCAGGCCAGTGCGGCTTCAGTGGCCCGCAGGGCCGCCACGGCATCCGAACCGGAGCCGGCCATCACCCCCACGGTGAACCAGGCACAGGCCGCAAGCCGAGACTCCAGCTCGGCGCGCAGTTGCTCGCGCAGGGCCGGGCTGAGGGAGGGGGCAGAACGCAGACCGCAGAGACCGGCCAGGCCGGAAAGGTCGGGGGCGGGGATGGCGGTCATCGGCGGTGGGCGGGAGCAGCCACCAGGATGCAGGAGCGTGGATCAGGATCGAAGTCGCCTGGCGGAGCGGAACTCCCACACGCTGAAGCCCGCCAGGCAGAAGCTCAGCCAGGCGAAGCCGACGGCAGCACCGGCAGCCAGGTCGGTCAACCAGTGGGCGCGACAGTAGAGGGTGCTGAGCCATACCAAGGCCACCCAGCAGCCCGAGGCAACATAAAGAGGACGCCGCAAGTGCGGATAGTGGGCCGAGATCAGTGTGCTGGCAAGGAAATAGAACACCACCGATCCGGCGGCATGGCCGCTGGGGAAGCTGCGGCCGCTGATGTCCTGCAGCAGTCGCTGGGTGGGCCGGGCACGATCGAAGAGGGGCTTGAGCCAGCGGTCCACGATCAGGAGAATGCCGCTGGTTCCGATCACCAGGCAGACCAGTTCGGGCCAGAGCCGCCGCACCACCAGGAATCCCAGAACGCTCAGCACCAGCACGGCCGTGACATGCACCCCGCTGGCCTGATACACCAGCAGCAGAAACCTGCCGAAGGCAGCAGGGATGTGCTCGTGCACCCAGGTGAGCACATGTTCATCGAACGGGGGGTGCTCCCGTTCCACCAGCCCGGGGGCAAAGCCGGCGATGGCGGCCGCCACCAGAGCCGTGAAGGCCAGGCGAAACCAGCCCAGGGCCACCAGCCATTCGCACGCCAGAGAAGAAACCTGCGCCAGGAAGGACGAACGCCTCATCCGTCATCCCGCCTCTCCGTCAGGCGGGTAGCGGGGAGACGCACCAACCGGTGGCTGCCGAGGCGGGCCAGGGTGGTCCCATCGGTTGCGGCAAGCCCGAAATCCTTGAGTTCGGCGTCGCTTCCGAGCAGCAGCACCGTTGATGGGGGCGGACCCGATCGTTGGCGCAGGCCACGACGGGCCCCATCAGGAGCAGACCCGAACAGCACGGGCCGACCGCTGGAATACACGACGCTATAGCGCTTGTAGCCCACCACCAGCAGGGGTTCGTCGCCCTGGGCCTGCTGACCCGCCAGCCGAGCCAGGTTGCGCACGGGGAGCTGCAGCTCCCGGTCGATCAGCCTGCCGAGCCCCGGCACCACCAGGGCCAGAAAGGCGAGCATGGCCGCTGCGTTGGGCCACCAGAGCCGGCGCAGCCCCCGGAATCCCCCCCGCGTCAGCAGGGCCATCGCCACAAGGGCAGCGGCGCCGAACACGAACGCAAGGGTGGTGGGAAGGCCGGAGGCGGCGACCGCAGCGGCGAAGCCGGGATGGGAGGGATCCCCTCCTGACAGGCGTGGAGCGACGGCAGCGGCTCCTGCCATCAGGGCGAGCACCAGGGCATTCACCCAGCCGGTGACGCGCACGCCTGCTCCGTCACTGGGGGCGGAATCGAGTGCCGCCGGGCCGAAGGGCCTGAAGAACAGCCCCACCAGCAGGGCCCCTCCGGGAACCGCCGGCAGGATGTAACCGGGAAGCTTCGTGGCAGCCGCAGAGAAGAACAGCACCACCACCGCCAGCCACACCAGGGCGAACAGGGGGAGATCTGAGGCTTCCGGGGGCTGCTGCCGCCATGCGACCCAACCACTGCGGCCACGGGGAAGGATCCTGGCCACCGCCACCGGCAGGAACAACGACCAGGGGAGGAGCAGGAGCAGCACCCAGGGCAGATAGAACCAGGGGGGGCCCGGATGGTCGTAGATCACCGAGGTGAACCGCTCCAGGTTGCTGAATCCGAGAAACCGTGAGAGAAACTCAGCGCCGTTGACCTTGGTGGCCATCGCGTACCAGGGAACCGCCACACCGAGAAACAGGGCCGTCATCGACAGCCAGGGCATCTGGCGCAGACTGATCAGGAGCCGGCCCCGCAGCAGCAGAAAAACCCCGATGACCAGGGCCGGCAGCAGAAGCCCCACCGGTCCCTTGGCCAGCACCGCAATCCCGGCGAACAGGGCCATGCCGACGTGTCCGAGGCGGCGCTCAACGGAGTCCCCGGTTGAGAAATGGGCCAGCAGAAAACAGATCAGGGCCAGAGCGATGGCACTCGACAGGAACATGTCGGTGACCGAGGAGCGGCCCCAGCCCACCCAGCCCGGCGAGAGGGCGAGAACCATGGACACCAGGAACGCGCGGCCGACGGCCCGGCGCTCAGGCTCATGAGCAGGGGCCAGTTTCAGCAGCAGGGCGAAAAGCGCAAGAACGGTGAGCGTGGCCGACAGAGCGGCCGGCACCCGGGCCGCCCACTCGTAGGGGCCGAACAGCCGGAAACTGAGGCCCACCATCCAGTAGCCCCAGACCGGATAGTCGAAGAAGAGCTCCCCGTTCCAACGCGGCGTGATCCAATCGCCGCTGTCGGCCATGCCCCGGGCAACCTCCACGAAGAGGGCCTCGGTCTTGTCCATCAGCCCGAGGCTGTCGAGGCCCTGAAAGAAGGAGATCCAGCAGATCAGCACCAGCAGCAGGAACGCCCCCAGTCGCAGGCGCAGGGAGCCTGCGGAGGCGGAAGGATCCGGCGGGATGTAGTTCATCGAAGCGGATTACCGGATCGAGCGTGCCTGGACCCTAGATCTCGATGCCGCCATCGGCGAAGCCCGGAGCAGCGGGGCAGGGTGGATTCAGGGGCTGTTCCAGACCAGGCGGGAAGAGGCGGCATAGTTCCACACGAACACCACCAGGATTCCTGCAAGTTGGGCCAGGAGAGTGTCCTTCGCCACAAAGCTGTAGAAGGCTGAGGCCAGACCCACGTTCGCCAGCACCGGCAGTGAGGCCACCAGCAGAAACTTCAGCAGGCCAGCCAGCAGGGCCATACCCTTGAGCCGCAGGAAGCGGAAGGTGAAGGCATTGTTGACGAGGAAATTGGAAGTGGCGGCCGTGACCACCGCAAAGGGCAGGGACTGCTCAAAGGACAGGCGGCCAGAAGCCATCAGCAGCTGACAGATCAACAACTGCACCAGCACTCCCAACAGGCCCACCAGCGCGAAGCTGATAGCGCGGCGTGGCAACAGCCTCAGGCTGAGGCTGTGGAGAATCGAGATCAGAAAATCCCAGAAGATCGCGACATCCAACTTCGAGCTGCCGTGGATGCGCGGCTGGAAGGTCAGTGGAATCTCCCCAACCCTCAACCTCCCCCCGCTCACGGCGAGAAGCTCATAGAGAAATTTGAAACCGTGCACATCCACCCGGCGCACCAGGGGGAGAACGGCATCCAGCCGCAACGCCAGGAAGCCGCTCATCAGATCGGTGAGGTGGCCGTAGGCCCGCGGGAGGCTGAAGCGGGCCGCTCGGTTCGCCCAGGCGGATCCTGATTCACGCCGTCCGCTCAGACCGAGGATGGAGGCCTCGGGATGGAAACGGCTGCCGATCACCAGGTCATAGGAACCGTCCTGCAAGGTTTCCAGAGCCCGCAGCACACTGCCGGGTTCGTGCTGGCCATCGCTGTCCATCACCACCGCCAGATCCCCGGTGGCATCGAGAAGCCCCTCCTTGATGGCACTGGCCAGGCCCGCCCGTCCTACCCTGCGGATCAGGCGAAGACAGGGCTCCTGATGGGCCAGGTCCCGCACCAGCTCAGACGTGCCGTCGGCCGAGTCGTCATCCACCACCAGAATCTCGAGGTCGTACTGGTGACGAAGCGGCAACAACTGGGCCAGAAGTGGCTTGATGTTGTCCCGCTCGTTGTAGGTGGGCAGTACGACCGACAGCCTGACTGGGGAGGACATCGGTAAAGGAAGAACTGAAGCCGGCGTCAGTGGGTGGCAATCAGCACCGGAAGGACCAGCTTACCGATGACAGCGAGGCACCACTCTGGGAGCAACGGCACTCAGGGAGAGCCGAAATAAAACGTGCCAAGTGAGAAGAATCTGGGGTGGTAACCGGCACCACCCCTCCTGCATCGGGTCGGAAGCTGCTTCAGAAGTTACTTGATGTATTCCTTGAGCACACCGTTGCGGTTGGGATGGCGCAGCTTCCGGAGGGCCTTGGCCTCAATCTGACGAATCCGTTCCCGGGTGACATCGAAGATCTGACCGATCTCTTCGAGGGTTTTCATGCGGCCGTCGTCAAGACCGTAACGCAGGCGCAGAACATCCCGTTCGCGAGGGCTGAGGGTGGCCAGGACACCTTCAAGATCTTCACGCAGGAGGTTCTTGGCCACATCCTGCTCGGGGTTTTCGATATCGGCCTCGATAAAATCACCCAGGCGCGAATCCTCCTCCTTGCCAATGGGCGTTTCGAGCGAAATCGGAAGCTGGGCTGACTTGGCGATGAAGCGCAGCTTCTCGATCGTCATCTCCATGCTTTCGGCGATCTCCTCCTCGGTGGGCTTGCGCCCGAATTCCTGGGAGAGGGTCTTGGTTGTTTTCTTGATGCGGGAGATGGTCTCGTAGAGGTGGACCGGAAGCCGGATGGTGCGACTCTGGTCAGCGATGGCCCGGGTGATGGCCTGGCGAATCCACCAGGTTGCATAGGTGGAGAATTTGTAACCCTTCTCGTGATCGAACTTCTCCGCAGCTCGAATGAGCCCGAGGCTGCCTTCCTGGATCAGGTCCTGGAAAGAGAGACCCCGATTCATATACTTCTTTGCAATCGAAACCACCAAACGAAGATTGGACTGAACCATCTTCTCTTTGGCACGTCGACCGAGCATCAGGCGGCGGCGGAACTTGATGAGCGGCATGTCGAAGAGTGCCGCCCACTCCTTGCTATCGGGGAAGTGACCCTTATCGTCCTCGAATTCGGCTGCCTTCTCCTCGAGTTGCAGCAGGTCAGCGATCTTGCGGGCCAGTTCGATCTCCTCGTCGGGCCGCAGCAGACGGATACGACCGATCTCCTGGAGGTAGACCCGGATCGAATCCTCGGTGTAGACCCCCTTCGGACCCACCTTGATGCTGGCGAGCGCCTTGGCGCCCTTGGCATCCTTGGCACCAACCTCCTCGTCGCCGTCCGATGGTGCGGCAGCGGGCGACCCCCACAAACCACCGGCAGCCGAACCGAAACCCACAAACGCCATTTCCTTTCCCGGTTTTGGCTTGGCCTTGGCCTTCGCCTTGGGCGTGGTGGCTCCAACCGCTGCATCGGCGGGAGCCGCTGCCCGGGAGGAGCGCGCCGCCTTCAGGGGCTTGACCTCACCCGTGCTGGTGACGGTGGCGAGGATCTCTGGAGCAGAGGGCTGCATCTTGGTGACTGCGACCGCCGGGGTGGCTGCGGCGGATGACTTCACCTCATTGGCGCTGGCGGTGACGGCGGCAGGACTCATGGGCAGGGACCGAGGAACGGGGGCAGGGAAGGTGGCAGGGACAGGAAGCGAAAACACGGACCCGACGCGGGGCCAGGGGGGACTGCCGAGAGGGAGGGGCCATGCAGGGTCTCCGGCAGAACCGTTGCGTTGATCACCCAGGCGATCTGCCCACGGAGGGACCAGCCACGGGCGCGCCGAAGGCGATGGAACGAATGAGCGGACAAGGAGAGAGGGAGCGGCTCCGGACCGGGATGGAGACGGACACGGGTGTGACGACGTTCGATGAGCCTGGCCGCAATGGCAGCCGCGACAGCGATGTCAGGGGTGGTCGCAGACCGGAGGGCCGGTGGGATGCAGTATCCCTGGCGAACTCGACGGGTCTTCCCTCTGGACGGAACTCTGTCCGGTTCCGACGGCAGCCTTTCGGGCTGCCCAACTCGCGCATTGTAGGAATTTGATGAGACCTTTGCAAGATTGGCCCACCCCGATCTGAGCGCCGTGGGGACTGCCCCGCTCGCCCCCTGGGTTGAGGTGTGGCTGGAGGCGGGCCCCGAAGGCCAGTCCTTTACCTACGCCAACCTGCCGGACAGCGGCGCCCGTGTTGGGGATCTGGTGAGTGTCCGCCTGCAGGGACGTCGCCACAGCGGCCTCGTGGTGGGCCATCTGGAACGGCTGCCTCGCGATCTCGCCCAGAAGGCCATCCGACCGTTGGATGCAGTTCTGCAGCGTGCGGCCGTGAGCCCAGCCTGGCAGGACCTGATCCGCGACGTTGCGGCCGCCTGTCATACGGGACTGTTCCGCACCCTGCGCAGTGCCCTGCCGCCCGGCTGGCTCGGTCAGCGGCCCAGCTCCGGGGCAGGCCGTCGCCAGTGGTGCCTGCAGCGCGTGGAGGGCCGGGGTGATGAGTCCTCGCTCACGCCGCGGCAACGGGATCTGCTGACCCACCTGCGAGGCCACGGCGACAGGCGGCGGCTGAAGGATCTCGTGCAGGTCGACGGCTTCGGGCGGGGGGTGATCTTGGCCCTCGAGGAGCGGGGTCTGCTGAGGCGCGAGGCCGTGCGGGTGGTGTCCTCCGCCCGCAGGCCCCCTGGAACGGCGGCAGGCGTTGCCACACCCACAGAGGGTCCCCGCCAGCTCACCGCGGAACAGGAACGCGCGCTGGCGGCGATCAACGAGGCTCCCGCCGGCTCCGCGCTGCTGCTGTGGGGCGTCACCGGTGCCGGCAAGACCGAGGTGTACCTCCAGGCAGCCGCGCGCGAACGGCAGGCCGGCCGAAGTGTGCTGATCCTGGCGCCGGAGATCGGGCTGATCCCCCAGCTGCTCGATCGCTGCCGGGCCCGTTTCGGCGATGCAGTGGTCGAATACCACAGCGGGCTCTCGGATGGCCAACGGGTGGAAACCTGGCGCCGCTGTCTCGATGCCGCCACGGATGGAGGCACGCTGGTGGCGGTGGGCACCCGGTCGGCGGTGTTCCTGCCCCTCGACCCCCTGGGCCTGATCGTGCTGGATGAGGAGCACGACAGCGCCTACAAGCAGGAGAGTCCGATGCCCTGCTACCACGCCCGAGACGTGGCCCGGCGGCGGGCGCTGCGCTGCGGCGCCCGGCTGCTGCTGGGCAGCGCCACCCCGTCCCTGGAGAGCTGGCTGGCCTGCCGCGAGCCGGGGGATGGCACCCGCCTGCTGCGGCTTCCGGAGCGGATCGGGTCCCGCCCCCTGCCGGACGTGCGCCTGGTGGACATGCGCCAGGAGCTGGCGGAAGGGCATCGCCGGCTGATCAGCCGCGCCCTGATGGGCCGGCTGGAGCGGCTGAAGGAACGGGGGGAACAGGCGGTGGTGCTCGTGCCGAGACGGGGATACCACTCCTTCCTCAGCTGCCGCAGTTGCGGGGAGGCGGTGCTCTGCCCCCACTGCGACGTTGCCCTGACGGTGCATCGCCACGGCAGCGGCAAGGAGTGGCTCCGCTGCCACTGGTGCGATCACCGTCAGGAGCCGGGCGAGCGCTGCAGCCACTGCGGGTCCACAGCCTTCAAGCCCTTCGGAGCCGGCACCCAGCGGGTGATGGAGCAGCTGGCGGGAGAACTCGGGGAGCTGCGCCTGCTGCGGTTCGACCACGACACCACCCGTGGCCGCGACGGCCATCGACGCCTGCTGGAGCGCTTCGCCTCCGGGGAGGCCGATGTGCTCGTGGGCACGCAGATGCTGGCCAAGGGGATGGATCTGCCCCGGGTGACCCTGGCCGCCGTGCTGGCGGCCGACGGGCTCCTGCACCGGCCCGATCTCCGCTCCGGCGAGCAGTGCCTGCAACTCCTGCTGCAGCTGGCGGGCCGGGCCGGGCGGGGCGAGCGACCGGGTGAGGTGCTGGTGCAGACCTACTGCCCGGAGCACCCGGTGTTGCGCCATCTGGTGGACGGGCGCTACGAGCGATTTCTGGAGGAGGAACTCCTCCAGCGGCGCCACGGGGGACTGGTGCCCTTCAGCCGTGCCTGCCTGCTGCGGCTGGCAGGGCCCACGGCAAGCGCCACGGCCACCGCGGCCTCGGCCCTGGCGGAACGGATCCGACCCCAGCTGGAAGCGGCGGGCTGGATGTTGATCGGTCCCGCACCGGCCCCCGTGGCCAGGGTGGCCGGGCGCAGCCGCTGGCAGTTGCTGCTCCACGGCCCGGCTCCCGGGGGTGGCGCTGCCACGGGGTCCGCGCTGCCACTGCCGGCGGAAGTCGAGCTGCGGGCGATGCTGCCGCGTGGGGTGAGCCTGGCCATCGACCCAGATCCCCTCGCCCTCTGAGATCCAGGAGGGCGAGGGAGCGAACAGGCTCCTCAGGCCGGCAGTTCGGGGGGACCGAAACCCAGGCGCCATCGCAGGCGCTGCAGCGCGAGCACCAGGGCCAGCCCTGCGGCGATCGCCAGGCCCCCCAGCCCCAGGGGACTCCACCGCCAGACACGCAGTTCGAGCCGGTTCTGGCGGCCAGGGGCGAGCGGCCAGACCACGGCGGGCTCCCTGCTGCCGGCCAGGGGCTCGGCCCTCACGGCCAGGGGCTCGGCCCGGCGAACGGCGGCAGGCGCCATGGGCCGGAATCGCCAGCTCAGATCCAAGCCCGGCAGGGCCGGCACCTCCGCCAGGTCGAGCTCGATCCGCAGGTTCTGGCGCACGCCCACCAGCCAGTTGCGCTCGTGAAGCTCAAGTGCGGGGGGGGGAAGCTCGATCCCGGCCAGGCCCGCGGCCTGCTCCAGGCTGGCCGAGAGGGCGGCGATCGCCTCGTCGACCGGCAGCACGGCGGTGCGCAGCTCCACCGAGCCCAGCGCTCCGGCGGACCCGCGCTCGCTCGGCCGGAATCCCAAGGACCCCAGGGACTGGGCCAGGCGCTGCTGCCAGGGCGTGGGGCGACCACTGGCGCTCCCGAGAACATGGCTCACCTGCAGGCGGCCGGGACCCTGGAAGTGGAGGTCGGTGCGGACCTCCATGCAGCCCCCCAGCAGGGAGGCGAGCAGCACCACGGCCAGCAGCACCACCGCCAGGCCGGCGAAGCCCCAGGGGGGCCGGGTGGTGCCGACCGGTGCCGGCGGCGGGGAGGGCGGCGGCTCGGGGCGGCGCCGGCGGGCCACAGCCCGACCGACGGCCTCGAAGCCGCCATCGTTCCCGAGCTCAGGAAGGGTGAGAGACCAGTCCCGGGGGCGCCTGAGCACGGGGGCTTCCAGCACCTCCAGCAGCTCCTTGGCCCGGGCCCGCAGGGCGGCATCGGGGCTGCCCTGGAGGGCACGGCAGCAGGCGGCAGCCCGCTCCCCCTCCCCCTGGCCCATCAGGGCCGTGGCCATCAGCAGCCTCACCCCCGCCCCCAGGGAGGTGGCGGGGCCGTGCTGGGCGGCAATCGGCTCCAGCAGGGTCAGGACCCGTCCGTACTCGCCCCGCTCCAGGGACCGGCGGGCAGCCGCCAGGGGATCGTCCACTGCAGGCGGCTCGCCCATCGGAGCCTCAGCCGGCCAGTCGGGCCGGGCTGCCGACCACCATCGTGCCGATGCCGGCATCGGTGAACACCTCGAGCAGCAGCGAGTGGGGCACCCGCCCATCGACGATGTGGGCTGCCGTCACCCCCTGGGCCAGGGCCCGGATGCAGCATTCGGTCTTGGGCGTCATGCCCCCCTCCACCACGCCGTCGGCGATCAGCCGCCGGGCCTCGGCGAGGGTGAGCTGGCGGATCAGGGAGGCGGGGTCCTGGCGATCCCGCAGGATGCCTGGAGTGTCGGTGAGCAGAATCAGCTTCTCGGCCTGGAGCGACGCCGCCAGTTCGCCGGCCACGGTGTCGGCATTGATGTTGTAAGCCTGGCCCTCGGCATCGGGAGCCACGCTGGAGATCACCGGGATGTAGCCGGCATCGAGCAGCGGGCCGAGAACGCCGGGCTCCACCGCCGCCACATCCCCCACCAGGCCGTGGGAGCCGTCACCCCAGAGGCGGGCCTGCACCAGGCCTCCGTCGCTGCCGGAGAGGCCCACCGCCTTGCCGCCCACCCGGTTCAGGCCGTTGACGATCTGCTTGTTCACCCGGCCCACCAGCACCATCTCCACCACGTCCATGGTGAGGGGATCGGTGACCCGGAGGCCGCCGCTGAACTGGGGTTCGATCGCCAGGCGGGAGAGCCACTGGTTGATCTCGGGGCCGCCGCCGTGCACCACAACCGGCTGGACGCCCACGCAGGCCAACAGGGCCAGGTCGCGGAAGACAGCGTCGCGCAGGTCCTCCCGCACCATCGCGGCTCCGCCGTACTTCACCACCACGCGCCGGCCGGCGAAGCGCTGGATGTAGGGCAGGGCCTCGCTCAGAACGGAGACCCTCAGGCTGTCGGCCTGGCTGACAAGCAGCTCGGAGGTCATGGGGCGACGGCAGACGGTGTGGCGGCCACGGGCCGCAGGACGAGGCAGAGGCGCCCGGGGGCGGGCTGCTCGAGCAGCGCCTCGAGGCCGGGGCCGAAGAAGCGCCCCAGGCGCTCCTGCCGCTCCTGCCAGCGCTCGAACGCCACGCCATGGAGCTCGAAGGTGAGCCGCAGGCCGTAGCCGCCCTGATGCTCGAACTCCTCCACCTCCACCAGCTGGGGCGGATCATCCTCATTCCAGAGCTTGAGGGCCTCGAGTGAGCTCTCCAGATGGGCCTTCTGGCCGTAGCGCCAGCGACTCACATCCGCCAGGAGCTTGCGCAGGCTCTCACTCTCGGGCCGCTCCCGCAACGTGCGCAGGGCTGCCGGCGGCGTGAGACGCCCCGGGGGCGGCAGCTCAGAAGACTTGAGCGCCAGACCGCCCAGCAGGATCGGGATCCCGTAGAAGATCGTGGGCAGGCTGAGGTTGGCGTTGTCGCCCAGGTAGGCCACGGATCCCACCACGGTGAGGGCCGCGCCCGCCAGGGTCACCAGGCTGCCGGGCGACAGCAGGGCGGAGGAACGGGAGGATTGCATCGCGCCATCCTCCTGCAGCGCCGGGCAGGATGGGAACGACTGCCAATCGCGCCGATGTCCCCGACGCCCTCCCCTGCCGAGGAAGCCGCCGCCCTCGGCACCATGGAACTGCTGGAGCAGCTGCGGCAGGACCGTCTCTGGCTGCTGCGCCAGCTCGACAGCGGACGCTGGTCCGAGTGGCGCCTGGATCTGGCGGCCCTGGAGCGGGAACTGGGTCAGCTGCTGGAGCAGGTGGGCGATCGCCTCGGGCCGTCCTGAGCAGACCCCGCCTGTGCGTCCCGCCCCTGGGTTCAGAACGGGATCTCGTCGTCGTCGGGGATGTCCTGCTCCACCAGGGGCCCGCTGTTCCAGACGGTGGCAGCGGGGGCAGGGGCCGGAGCCTCGGCCGCCCCGGCTGTGGGCGCGGTGGTGCGGATGGGGGGCCCGGCGGGTGCTCGGCGGGGAGCTGCGCCAGAGGAGGCTGCGGCCGGCGGAGCGGCAGCAGGCCCAGCCCCTGCCCCAGCGGAACCCGTCAGGGGGTGGAGGCGCGCCAGGGTGAACTCAGCCCGCTTCTCCTTCACCCCATCCTGCTGGCGGGTCACGGTGTTCATGCGCAGCCGGCCCTCCAGCACCAGTCGTTGACCCACCTGCACCCGGCTCTGGAGATCCTGGGCGAGGTTGCCCCACCCCACCACCTTCAGCTGCCCCGGGGGATCCTCCGGCCGCAGGCCGTCGAACCGCACGGTCATCTCGGCAACGGGCGTCTGGTTGTCTTGGGTGTAGCGCACCTGGGGAGCCTCCAGCACCTCCACCTCGAGCAAGCAGTGATTCACGCCCCGTCCATCGGTTTCGCTGGCCCATCCTGATGCAAGGCTCCCCCGAACACCAGCAAAGCGGCCGCCTGTGGCTGATCGCCGGCACGGGTGAAGGGCCGGTGCTGGTCGAGGCCCTGCTGGCGAGGGGCTGGCGCCTGCGTCTGAGCGTGGTGGGAGAGGCTGCGGCCCGGGCCTACCGCCCAGGCCCGGGCCTCCAACTGGCGGTGGGGGCCATCGGCGAGGGCGAGGGCCTGACGCCGGAGCAGGGCGTGGAACGGGAGCTGGCGGCGGCGGATCGCGCCGGGGATCCCTATGCCTGGGTGGTGGATGCCAGCCATCCGTTCGCCACCG
Organism: Cyanobium sp.; assembly: GCA_046080685.1. Classification (GTDB taxonomy): domain Bacteria; phylum Cyanobacteriota; class Cyanobacteriia; order PCC-6307; family Cyanobiaceae; genus Cyanobium. The sequence continues at coordinate 17,217 of JBJTUJ010000144.1, forward strand.
GCATCAGCACGGCCCTGGCCGCCGTCTGCGGGCCCCGCCACCAACCCCTGGTGAGGCTGGGGCGCCTCCTTGAACCCCTGGAGGAGGCGGTGCTGCTCCAGGATCTGACGGATCTGGAGGGCTGCGCCGCCCGTGGCGAGCGGCTGCTGCTCGCCATCGGGGCCCGCCATCTGGCGGTGGCGGTGCGGCACAGCTCCGGGGCCGTGCACCACGCCCGGCTGCTGCCCGATGCAAAGGGCCTGAGGATCGCCATGGCCGCCGGTCTGGCACCCGGGCACGTGGCCTGCCTGCGCCCCGGCGGCGAGGGACGGATCGAGGCGGCCCTCTGCCGGCGCTGGCGGATCGACGCCGTCCTCTGCCGCCAGTCCGGAGGTGCCACCGAAGCCCTCTGGCGGCGGATCTGCCGCGACCAGGGCCTCGAGCTTCGGCTGTTGAGGCGGCCCCCGGAGCCGGCGGGGGTGAGGATCCTGCCGCTGGCCGAGCTGCTGGCGCACGTGGGAAGCTCGGAACGTGCCTGAGGGGACGCCATGGATGGGTCCGGGACGGAACTGCCCCTGGAGATCGTGCTCACCACCGAAGCGGATGGGGCACGGGCCGAGTCCCTGGCGGCCGCCCTGCTGGAACGGCGACTGGTGGCCTGCGTGGCCCTCATGCCGATGCGCTCGCTCTACCGGTGGCAGGGCCGGATCGAGCGCAGCGAGGAGGTGCAGCTGTTGCTGAAGACCACCCCAGAGTGCCTCCAGGCCCTGGAGGCCGCCGTGCGGGAGCTGCACAGCTACGAGATCCCGGAATGGATCCACTGGCGGGGCTCAGCCGCTTGCAGTTACGGACGCTGGTGCGCCGGCGAAGTGGCCGCCCTCAGCCCAGATGCCGCTCCATCAGCTCCCGCAGCGACCCTTGGGGACGGGGCCCCAGCTGGGTGACCACCTGACCCGCGCAGAGGGAGCCGAGCCTGCCGCAGCGCTCAAGATCCTGGCCCCGGGTGTAGGCGTGCAGGAAACCCGCCGCATAAAGATCTCCGGCACCGGTGGTGTCCACGAGCTCGCCGAGGCGGAACGGATCGATCGCGATCGATTCCTCTCCCGCCAGCACGAGCGAACCCAGCTCGCTGCGGGTGAGTGCAGCGATCCGGCAGCGCCCCCGCACCTCGGCGGCAGCCTGCTCGAAGCTGTCGGCCTTGTAGAGCGACGTGATCTCCATCTCGTTGGCGAACAGGATGTCGACATGGCCGTCAACCAGCTCGCGGAAGCTGTCGCGATGGCGATCCACGCAGAAGGCATCCGATAGGGACAGGGCAACCTCCCCTCCCGACTCCCGGGCCGCCTCGGCGGCCGCCACGAACGCCCGCTGGGCCTCGGGGCTGTCCCAGAGATAGCCCTCCAGATAGAGCACCCGGGCCTGGCGCACCAGATCGAGATCGAGGTCGTCGGGGTCGAGCTGCACCGAGGCCCCCAGGTAGGTGCACATGGTGCGCTGGGCATCCGGGGTGACCAGGATCAGGCAGCGGGCGGTGGAGGGGCCGGTGGTGGCGGCGGGGGTGTCGAAGCGTGCCCCCACCGAGCGGATGTCATGGCTGAAGATCGCGCCGAGCTGGTCGTCGCGGACGCGGCCGATGAAGCCGGCCCGGCCGCCGAGCTGGGCGATGCCCGCCAGGGTGTTGGCGGCGGATCCACCGGAGGTTTCCAGGCCCGGTCCCACGGAGGCGTAGAGGTACTCCGCCCGGGCCTCGTCGATCAGGGCCATGGTGCCCTTGGTCAGGCCGTGGTCGTCGAGAAAGGCGTCGTCGGCCTGCACGAGCACGTCGACGATGGCATTGCCGATGCCGACGACATCAAGGGACTTGGGAGCGGCTGGGGTCATGGGGAGGGGGCGTTCAGACGCTGAGCAGCGCCCGTTTGGGACCGTGGATCGGATCTTCTACCACGATTGTCTGATCCCGCTGGGCCCCGAGGGAGACGATGGCGATGGGCACCTCCATCAGCTCCGCCAGGAAGCGCAAATAGGCCATGGCCGTGGCGGGCAGGTCGTCGAGGCTGCGGCAGTCGGCGGTGGAGCACTGCCAGCCCGCGAGGGTTTCGTAGATCGGCTGGCAGCGGGCGAAGTCCTCGGCACTGCTGGGGAAATGCTCGATGCGGCGGCCGTCGAGCTCGTAGGCTATGCACACCTGGATCTCATCGAGTTCGTCGAGCACGTCGAGCTTGGTGATCGCCAGGCAGTCGAGCCCGTTGACTTCCACCGCGTAACGGCCGATGACCCCATCGAACCAGCCGCAGCGTCGCCGCCGACCGGTGGTGGTGCCGAACTCGCCGCCCCGGTCGCAGAGGTGGTCGTTAAGGCTGCCCTCCAGCTCGGTGGGGAAGGGTCCCTCGCCCACCCGGGTGGTGTAGGCCTTGGCCACACCGATCACCCGGTCGATCAGGGTGGGCCCCACCCCGGCCCCGATGCAGGCGCCGCCGCTCACGGGATTGGAGGAGGTGACGTAGGGGTAGGTGCCGTGGTCGAGATCCAGCAGGGTGCCCTGGGCGCCCTCGAACAGGATGTTCTTGCGGGCCCGGGCCGCCTCGTGAATCGTGCGGGTGCAGTCCACCACATGGGGGGCGAGCCTGCGGCCATAGGCGGTGTACTCCTCGATCACCTGGTCGGGATCCAGGGGTTCGAGCCCGTAGACCTTCTGCAGCAGCTCGTTCTTCTCGCCCAGGGGTCCCAGGAGCCGATCGCGCAAGCGCTCGGGATCAAGGAGGTCGATCACCCGGATGCCGTTGCGCTCGGACTTGTCGGCATAGGTGGGACCGATGCCCCGGCCGGTGGTACCGATGCGCCGATCGCCCCGGCGCTGCTCCATCGCCAGATCGAGCAGGCGGTGGTAGGGCATCGTGACGTGGGCCGTGGAGGCCAGCTTCAGACCGGCGACATCGATGCCGTAATCCAGGAGCGTGTCGATCTCCCCGAGCATCACCTTCGGATCCACCACGGTGCCCGAGCCGATCAGGCAGGTGGTGTCGGGGTAGAGGATGCCAGAGGGAATCAGGTGAAGCTTGAGAACGCGGTCATCGACGACGATCGTGTGGCCGGCATTGACACCACCCTGATATCGAACCACGACGTCGGCGGATCGGCTCAGCAGGTCGGTGATCTTTCCCTTCCCCTCGTCGCCCCACTGTGCACCGATGACGACAACGTTGGCCAAGGACACAGCGGCCCGCGGCCGCTTCTGAGCACAATTCGAGAGCCTGTCAGATCAAGGGCCGATCCGTCAAAGGAGCGCCAAGGGGGCGGGACTCAGGCCCCCCGCACCACCGAGGTCTCGGCCCGGTGCAGCTCCTTCTCCAGCCGGCTGCGCAGGGCGTCCGAGAGGGGGCGGTTGGGATAGTTGGTGTAGTGACCGGCCAGGGAGTTGAGGGCGGTCTGCATGGTGGTGAACGACCCGAGACTGTTCACATCCCGGCGGGGGCGATAGCGGGCGGTGTACTCGTTGATGAGGGCCCGGGCCTGGGTCTCAGCCTCGCCACGTCCGGGATCGTCCTCGGAAAGGGCGATGGTGCCCAGCAGGGAGCGGGCCACGTTGACGGTGTCATCCACGTAGTTGCCGGTCAGGCCGGTGCTGGAGCCACTGCAGGCGGTGAGGCCGAGTGAGAGCACAAGCACCAGGGCCAGCAGGGCCGCCGGCAGACGCCGGGTGAACCACTCGTCCGCCCAGGCGGAGATCCGTCGCAGGAGGGCGGGCATGGCAGGAAGGCGAATGTCGGGATCCTAGGAACTGCTCAGACCCCCGGCCGGCCGGAGCGCTGGCGGGCGATCGCGACCGTGAGTTCGGTCACCGCAGCCTCCACCTCCAGGTCGCGGCGTTCGCCCACCGCCCTTTCCACCACTTCCACCCGGCCCTCGGCCGCACCGCGGCCCACCACCAGGCGCCAGGGGATGCCGATCAGATCGGCGTCCTTGAACTTCACCCCGGCCCGCTCGTCCCGGTCATCGAGCAGCACCTCCACACCGGCCGCACCAAGGCGTTCGTAGAGCTCCTCGGCCAGGGACACCTGGAGCGGATCCTGGGCGGAGGCGATCACGATCAGCAGTTCGAAGGGGGCAATCGCCACCGGCCAGCGGATGCCGGCGGCGTCGTGGTGCTGCTCCACCGCCGCCTGGGCCAGGCGGGACACGCCGATGCCGTAGCAGCCCATCCACAGGGCCTCATCCACACCGTCCTCGGAGGTGTAGCGGGCGTCGAGGGCTTCGGAGTATTTGCGGCCAAGCTGGAAGATGTGCCCCACCTCGATGCCCCGGGCGGCCTCCAGCCGCTGGGAAGGATCGTGGAGGCAGCGGTCGCCGGGCTGGGCCGCCCGCAGATCCACAGCCTCCGGCGCGGCGGTGAGCTCGCCCCAGGCAGCGCCCACAAGATGGCGATCCGGCACGTTGGCCCCGCAGACGAAACGCTCCAGGTCCGCCGCCGTGCGATCGGCCAGCCGGAGGAACCGGGGCTGCCAGCGCCTGGAGCCGTTCAGCACCGCATCATTCAGATGAGGGCCGACGAATCCGAGGGGGAGGGAATCCAGTCCTTCGGCCTCCACCTGATCGGGGGTGAGCGGGGTGATGTCGAGAAGTCCGCCGGCCTGCGCATGACGGGAGGCCACGGCATTGGCGAGCTTGACCTCGTTGAGCTGCTGATCGCCCCGCAGAGAAACCGACAGGGGCTGGAGGCTGCCGTCAGCGAAGCGGGCCACCAGCAGCAGCACCTTCACCGTCTGGGTGGGATCGAAGCCGTGGCCGGCGCAGAGAGCCTCGATCGAGGCGGTGGCGGGGGTGGCCAGCTCCCGGCATTCGGAGATCTCCAAGGGGACCGGATCGGCCGGGAGGGAGATCGCCCGTTCCTGGTTGGCGCCGTAGCGGCCATCAGGACTGGAGAGCACCAGATCCTCACCCGCCTCGGCGGTGACCATGAACTCCTGGCTGGCATAGCCACCGATGGCGCCGCTGTCGGCTTCCACGGCCACCGCCCGCAGGCCGCAGCGCTCGAAGATGCGGCGATAGGCCCCATCCATCGCCTCGTAGGTACGGCGCAGACAGGCTTCGTCGGCGTGGAAGGAATAGGCGTCCTTCATGATGAACTCCCGGCCGCGCATCAGCCCGAAACGGGGGCGGATCTCATCGCGGAATTTTGTCTGGATCTGGTAAAGACAGACCGGCAACTGGCGGTAGGAGCGGATGAGATCAGCCGCCAGGTCGGTGATCACTTCCTCATGGGTGGGGCTGAGCCCCATGGAACGCCCCTGGCGGTCCTCGAGGTGGAACATGATGCCCTCGCCGGCGGTGTAGCCGGCCCAGCGGCCGCTTCGGCGCCACAGTTCGGCGGGTTGCAGCTGGGGCAGCAGGGTCTCGAGGCCCCCGACCGCGTTCATCTCCTCGCGCACGATTGCGGCGATCTTCTGCAGCACGCGCCAGAGCAGCGGCAGATAGGCGTAGATCCCGGACGACACTCGGCGGATGTAACCTGCCCGCAACAGCAGCCGGTGGGAAGGAATCTCCGCTTCAGCGGGATCGTCCCGGAGCGTCACCAGCAGCAGGCGGGACACGCGCATGGGACAGGCAGGCGGCAGGGGCTGCGGACGCTATCACTCGCCCCGGAGGACATGCGGCAGTGGCGGCGGCGACCGCAATGGGTGTCCGTACCGATCGGCACGGGCTGGGAACTTCTGCTACTGTACAACATCTGTTCCAGCTCGTCCCAATACCGTCTCATGCTTGCGCCTTCTGGTTCGATCGTTCCAGCCACGACCGACGTCGCGCACGAGATGCTGGATGGGTTCGGCGGACGTCACCAGGGCCCGATCGGCGAGGAAGGAGCCGATGGCGGAGCAGAGGCCCTGATCGGGATCGAGGATGTACAGAAAGCCCTCAATCGCTCCCGAGCTTCTGTATACCGCTACACCAATACCGATCCACGCAATCTCAACCCTCCCTTCAACGCCCGCAGGCTCAACTCCGAATACCGCAGCGATCAGAAGGAACCGCTGCTGTTTCACCCCAACGAAGTGGCCAGGTTCGCCCGCGATGTCCTGCGCATCAAGGAAGTCACGGTTGAGGTGCTGAACTCACCCTCCACCGCGACCCAGCAGATTCTCACGTCGATCCTGGAGGAGCTCCGCTCGATCCGCCAGCGCCTGGATGCCCTCGACGGCGGCCCCACCGATCTGGCGGCCCATCGCCTGCACACCCAGGCAAGGCCGGCAGCCTGAGACGAACCCGCCCTCCTCTCCGAGATCGGTGATCCGGCCCACCCAAGGGAGCCGGTCTCTGCCAGAATGAATTACCTCTAGATCATCCACGGACGTCACCCGGGCTCGCCGTTCTCACGGCGTCCCCGGGACTCCGGCCCCCATGACCTTCCGTTCTCCTTCCATCCTCTCCGAGCCGATCAGCCCTCCCACGGGCTCCGACGAGGTGGAAAGCGCAGAAGAGCCTCCCGGACGCAAGGTCCTCCTCTCCGCCAATGGCCCCGAATCCGGCTCACCTCCGGAGGCTGATCTGGTGGCCTCGCCCCTGGGAGTTCTCGCCGGCATCGCCATCGCCCTGCTGACCCTGGCCGTTCCCCTGGCCAGCGTGCTGGGGGATCGGCAGGAGCCGACCCCGGTGGGCTTTCCCACCTCGCTGCAGCGTTGATCCGTACCGCGATGGATCTCCGCAGCCTGGACGCCACTCCCTCCCCCGGTCTGGTGCACGTGCTGGTGGAGATCCCTGCAGGGAGCACCAACAAATACGAGTACAACGCGGACGCAGGGGTGATGGTGTTTGACCGGGTGCTGCACTCCTCGGTACGTTATCCCTTCGACAACGGCTTCGTCCCCAACACCCTCGCCGAGGACGGCGCCCCCCTCGATGCGATGGTGATCATGGACGAGCCGACCTTCGCCGGCTGCCTGCTCACGGCCCGGCCAATCGGCATCCTCGACATGGTCGACAGCGGAGCCCACGACGGCAAGCTGCTGTGCGTACCCACCGCCGATCCCGGCATGGGAGGCGTCACGAGCATCCGTCAGATCGCCTCCAATCAACTGGAGGACGTAGCGGAGTTCTTCCGCACCTACAAAAACTTGGAAGGACGGCCCACCACCATCAGAGGCTGGCTGGATGTGGCCGAAGTGCCCGCCCTTCTGGACGAGTGCATCGCGCGGGAGAATCGGGCCCGGTCCGTCGCTGCCGGCGGCTGAGCGCACATGCCTTGAGGAACAGGTTCAGCTGCGTCGCTGCAGCAGGAATCCCTCGAAATCGAGCGCCTTGAACACCGGAGCCGGGTCGCCAAAGCCGGACGCTTCGGCCAGGGCCGCCATGCGTGCCTCCCCGATCGGATGGGGAGCCTCCACCCGGGAGGCCAACGCGCCGGGATCGCCGCTCTCGCCACTGGCCCGCTGGAACTGCCCCCAGGCGCGCTCCACCTGGGCCTGGAGCGCCGAACGCTCCGGTCGCATCAGGTCCACCAGCACCAGTTGGCCCCCGGGGCGCAGGCTTCGGGCAAGGGCGGAGAGGAAGGCCAGCTTGCTGCCGTCATCGGGAAGGGACTGGAGCACCAGCACCGAGAGAGCCCCTTCGAAGGCGGCCTCCACCCCCAGATCCTCGACCCGGGTGGAGCGCCAGTCGATGGCGGAAGCCGCGGCCTCGAGGCGGCCTCGGGCCACCTCCAGCAGGGTGGCGGAGGGATCGATGGCGGTGAGCTGCCAATCCGGACGCTGGGCCCGGGCCTCCAGCAGCTCGGATCCGGTACCGCAGCCGGCCACCAGAACCGCCACTCCCTCCCGCGAGGCGAGGGGGGAGGAGGCGAGCAGGGCAACCGCCAGGCGGGCGAGGCTGGCGTAGCCGGGAATCAGGCGCGCAGCCAGGCGGTCGTAGCCCGGATCTGAGGGAGGAACGGGGGGAGGAACGGGGGGAGGAACGTCAGGACTCACCAAGGCGGACACGCGACACCGCATCTGGCCCGCATGCTACGGACCTCACCGGCCAACACTCCATTGCAGGCGGAGGAAGCGCCGCCGAAAGGCGCGGGACGTGCCTTAAGTTGGGCGAAGCCCTCCCCCAGAGTCCCCGTGCCCACCATCCGGTTCGAACGCGAAGGCCAGCAGGTCGGGTGCATCGAGGGTGCCAACCTGCGCAGAGCGGCCCTGGATGCCGGCATCAACCCCTACACCGGGCTGAACAATCTCAATAACTGCGGTGGTCTCGGCCAGTGCGGCACCTGCGTGATGGAGGTGCTGGAGGGCGAGCGCAATCTCTCCCCCCGCAGCGACGTCGAGCAGGTCTATCTCGCCGACCGTCCGGCCAACTACCGGCTCAGCTGCCGCACCACCGTCAATGGCGACGTGACCGTGCGCACCAATCCCCCCGCCGGCGTGGGCAAGGGCTCCAACAGCCTGGTGGGAGCTCTCAAAGCCCTGGTGGGCCGCAAGTGACGCCCACGGCGTGAGCAGCCACCGCTTCTACGGCTACGGCCCCTGCGGCACCTGCCGCAAGGCGCTGGCCTGGCTCAGGGAGCGCTCCATACCCGTTGACGTGATTGACATCACCACAACGCCTCCAGGGCCTGACGAGCTTCGTCAGGCCCTGCTTCAGTTGGGCCGCGGACGACTGTTCAACACCAGCGGCCTGAGCTACCGGGCCCTCGGCGCCGAGCGGGTGAAGGCCATGGACGACGAGCAGGTCCTGGCGGCTCTGGCAGCCGATGGGCGCCTGATCAAGCGCCCCTTCCTGGTGACCAGCGGCGGCACCATCCTCACGGGGTTCAAGGATCCGGAGTGGTCGAAGACCCTGGCCTGACCCCCTTCACCATCAGCTGATCCAGTTCGTCGATCAGGCCCTCGATGCCGGCCCTGCTGATCTGGCTGAGGTAGTTGGCCTTGAACTCCTCCAGCAGGGCGCAGAGGAGCTTCTGGGAGCGTTCCAGGGCTGGGCCACTCTCGAGGGCCGCGGCCAGTTCCTCCCAGAACCGGTCGATGCAGCGCTGCAGCAACTCCAGCTGCTGGTCGTCGCGGCGGCCGAGGCGCTCGCCGGTGGTGCGGGTGAGGTCGAGCAGGCTCTCCACCATGCCGCTGGCCAGCTGGCGGGAAAATCCACGCTCCACCTCCAACAGCGGTTGGAGGCCCCGCAGGGGCGGGGGCACCATCGCGTTCTGCAGGCTCTGCTGCAGGGCATGTCCCAGCACCCCCTGCAGTTCGGGGGCCAGCCGCGGGGCCACCTGCACCAGCAGCAGCGGCGCCCAGATCCGCACCAGCTCCACCAGCTCGCGCTCGTCGTGGCTGATCACGCTCTGGTGACTGCGCAGGGCGCGGATCCGGCCCGGCCAGCGCCGGGAGCGGATCAGCCCCTGGAAGCCGTCGATCAGCTGCAGGGCCAGCACCTCGAACAGTTCCACCGCCAACAGGGCCACCACGGCCCGGCTCACCACCGCCCGCAGCGGTTCGATGTTGATCAGGCCGCTGGTCTGGAGCCGCTCGAGCACCGGCACCAGCCGCAGCCAGCGCCAGAAGGGGAGCAGCAGGGGCAGGTCGATCCAGCGCCGCAACAGGGCCTCGCCCCAGCTCAGGCCCGGCAGCCGCCGCCGCAGGCGTATCACCCGCACCAGGATGTCGATGGCAAAGACGCTCTGGAACAGCAGCAGGTCGTAGCGCCAGAAGTGGTCGGTGGGGCGCCCGTTCTCGTCGATCGAGCGCCAGTAGTTGGTGTCCACCAGGGGCAGCACCCGCTGGCGCCAGAACCGCTCCTGCTCAGGCCAGGGGTGGGACTGAAGGCCGGCGGGGCTCAGCAGCCACAGGGCCGACTGCCGAGCGGAGTCAAGGTCGGCCTCGCGCCGCAGCCGTGACTTGATCTTCTCCAGCGTTCCCGACGCATTCGAGGCGGCGAAGGGGTTGGTGTCGATCATCTGGGCGGTGAGATCCCCCTGCTGGGCCAGCAGCCGCTTCTGCTCGGGGGTCAGGGGGGAACCCGGTCGGTAGGTGGCCATGGCCCCGTCCAGCTGGTCGAAGCTGCGGATCCAGGCGGCGGTTTCGCGGTGGGGCTCGATCCCCTTGACCGGATCCATCCAGGGGGTGACATCCGGCAGGAAGCGCAGGGGCACCGCCAGGGGCACCGAGGGGATCGGATAGAGATTGCGCTGGAGCCAGAAGGTGCGCAGCGGGACGTAGGTGAGATCGAAGGCCACCCAGGCCAGGTTCACCGCCGCCCAGATCGCCACGAAGCGGTCCCACCACAGACCCACCGGGCTCCCGGGCAGAACCGAGGTGCGATGCCAGCGGGGACGCGCCATCAGGAACGCGGGAGGCGGAGGAGTGCCTAATCTGCCTCCCGTCCCCGGTCCCTGTCGCACGATCGCCTTGAGCCCAACGGAACCCCAGGCCGAGAAAGGCATCGCGCCGTCCAGCCCAGACCCCACCCCAGACACCAGCCCCCACGACCAGCCCGAGGAGAGCCCCTGGGCGTTCTGGCGCAGCGTGCTGATCACCCTGGCCATCGCCCTGGGCATCCGCCAGTTCCTGCTGGAGGCCCGCTACATCCCTTCCGGCTCGATGCTGCCCGGCCTCCAGCTGCAGGACCGGCTGCTGGTGGAGAAGCTCAGCTTCCGCAACCGCCTGCCCCAGCGCGGCGAGATCGTGGTGTTCCACGCCCCCCATCACTTCGACCCAATCCTCTCCAGCGACAACAAGCCCGGGCCGCTTGGCTGCCTACTGGTCAATCTCCCGCTGATCGGCTCCCTCCCCGGCGTGCAGAACCCGGCCTGCGACGCCTACATCAAACGGGTGATCGGCCAGCCGGGCGAGCGGATTCAGGTGGATCCCCGCGGACGGGTGCGCATCGACGGCCGCCCGCTGGTGGAGCCCTATGTGAAGAATCTCTGCCCCGTGAATGCCCAGGGCATGGGCCCCTGCCGCCCCCTCGACGTGGTGGTGCCCTCCGGCACCGTGGTGGTGCTCGGCGACAACCGGGCCAACAGCTGGGACGCCCGCTTCTGGCCCGGCGGCCCGTTCCTGCCGCGGGAGGAGATCATCGGCAGGGCCTTCTGGCGCTTCTTCCCCTTCAACGCGATGGGGCCTCTGGGAGCCTCCACGTCGCCGGCTCGCTGAAGCCACTGGCCACCACTGCCCCCGTGAGGTCATGCGGCAGAGACGGCCGGTTCGCCGCGATGGAGCCCGAAGGTGCAGAGCCGTCGGCCGCCGGATCGAACAGGAGCCAGCGCCGTCCACCGATCTCCAGGTGCCGCTCCGGCAGCCCGAGGAAGCGCTCCGGTCCCCAGCACAGCACCTGCCAGAGCTGCCCGGCCGGCCAGCCGCGCCCCTGCACAAGTTCCCGCCAGAGCAGCGGCAGCACCACACCATGACCGGCCAGGCCGGCGCGGCGCTGATCGAGCGGCAGGAGCCTCTCCTCGGCATCGAGGGCCTGGTGGTGCACCGCTACGGCGGAAAGGCGGCCATCGGCAAGGGCAGCGATCAGGGCCTCCCGATCCTGGGGACTGCCGAGAGCGGGAACCTGGCGCCAGCCTTCGTCGGCGGGATCGAGCCGGCCGCTGTCGGCCACCAGATGCCACCAGGACACGCTCGCCGGTGGCGGCGACGGACAATGCCCCAGACGCTCGAGCGCCTCGGCGGTGGAGAGATTCATCAGCCGCAGCCCGGGGAGGGGAAGGGCGGCGGCCAGCGCCAGCAGCGACTCCAGGGGCAGGGTCTCGCTGACGACCGGATCGAGGGTCCAGCCGGCCCGCAGCGCCTCCACCCGCTCACGGACGAAACCCTGCTGGGCGAGGGCGGCATCGCGGACCGCCACCAGCAGGGGACGATCCCCCGTTTCCGCCAGCCGAAGCCCGCGCTCCAGCAGATCCAGAGGCGGCAGATGGTCGCCGGTGGCCACCCCCACGGCCCCCGCCTCCAGCTGGTCGGCATGGGGCGCGAGCTCCGCATCCGCGCCATCGCTGCTGAACGCCCCCCAGCAGTGGAGGTTCATCGGCGCCGGCCAGTGAAGACCCAGTCGCTCCGGGCGATCGCGCCAGGAACTGGCCCAGGGCAGCAGGGCCACCGTCCCGTATCCACCCGCCGCTGCCGCCGCCCGAAGGCTGCCCAGGGTCTCGGCGCGACCGCCGACCGGATCCTCCAGCACGCTGTGGGGGTCCACCAGGGGGGGTGCGAGCCAGCAGCTGCGGGCGTCGATCTCCGAGGCCCCCTCCATCCCCAGCGAACCTTCGGCCTCCACGGCGATCAGACGCTCACCCTCCAGGAGCGCATCGGCCCGGCGCTCCGGCTGTCCGGGAGCCTCGAGCAGGTTCACCCCGCGCAAAAGCAGGCGACGGTCCATGGCGGGGGGATTCAGAGGGCGCCGGCCGCCGTGCGGTCGATCACCCCTCCGAGATGGTGGGTGAGATTCAGGCTGGTCACCACCGGCAGGCCATTCGCCCCACGGGGGTAGTCGATCACCGTGACCCCGCCGTTGCCCTGCTTCACGGCCCAGATGTCGCCGGGTGAAAGGCCGAGCAGAGCGCAGAGGATGGCCTTGTTCACGGCATCGTGAGCCACCACCAGGGCGGTCTCACGCTCGTCGAGACCAGCGGCGATCCGGTCCCAGGTGCGCAGGGAACGCTGCCAGACGTCGTGGATGGTCTCGCCCCCGGGCATCTGCACGGTTTCGGGGGCCCTCTTCCAGTCGGCCAGGAGCTGGGGCCAGCCCTCGGCGATCTCGCTCTCCAGCCGGCCCTCCCACAACCCATGGCCGATCTCCAGCAGGCCGGTGGTGCTGGTGAGGGGAACGCCGGGATGGGCGCGGAGGATCACTTCCGCCGTCTGTCGGGGGCGGGCCATCGCGCTGGTGTAGGCCCGATCGATCGGCACCTTGGCGAGGAACTCCAGTGCGGCGGCGGCCTGGGAAAGCCCGTTGCCGTTGAGGGGGATGTCGATCTGCCCCTGGAAGCGGCCCTGGCGATTCCAGTCGGTTTCACCGTGACGCACCAGCAGCAGGCGCGGGCCGGCTCCCCTCGGCGGAAGGGGCAGTCCGAGATGGGCGATGCCGTTGAGGGATTCGATCTGCACCACCCGGCGACCGTCGGGTCTGGGAGCGATGTTCAGCACGGAGATCGAGCCGTTGTCGACCCGCAGCCGACGGAAGCCGGTCGCATCCAGGCCGAGCAGCTGGAGCAGCACGCAGCGCAGGATCGCGTTGTGGGCCACCACCAGCACCGTGGCATCGGAGACCGGGTCGTTGCGGCGAAGCAAGCGTTCCACGAACCGGCCCGCCTGGTCCATCAGCTCCGGCAGAGGGCGGTAGCGGCTGCCGTCAGTGCGCTCGAGTTCGAGGGTTTCCGGCTGGTCGCGCCAACGGCGCTCCCCCTCCGGATCGCGCTCCCGCAGTTCGGACCGGAGCAGCCCGCTCCAGGGCTCAAGATCGATCTCCTGAAGATCATCATCGAGAATGGCGTGACGGGCTCCACCACCGTGGGCCGCCAGCAGGGCGGTGGCCGTGTCCCTGGCCCGGCGCAGGGGCGAGCTGTAGGCGGCGTCGAGCCGCACATCCCGCAGGGCTTCCCCGCTGCGACGGGCCTGCTCCACCCCTTCCTCGGTAAGGTCGGACAGGTCGTCACGACCCTGGATGCGGTGCTCCAGGTTGAAGCTGCTCAGCCCGTGGCGGACGAGCAGGAGGCGGACGGGCACGGCAATGGTGGCCACGACAGGGGCCATCGTATGGGAGCACCCCGGGCGGCCGATCCGCTGCGGGGAGGTCCCGGCGGGACAATCAACCCACACCTGTCCGAGCGCGAGCTTCCGGTTGAGTCTCCCCGTTTCCCACCCCAGCCCGATCGACCCCCGTGGCGACGGCCCGCCGGATCCACCGCCGGCGAATCCCCCCTCCTGGAAGGTGCTGCTGGCCCTGCTCAGCCTCTCCTTGAGCCTGCTGCTCTGGCTTGAGGGACTGGCGGGCAGCCTGCAGCGCCCCTCGGTGGAGACGGCCCTCGATCTGCGCCAACTGGAACTGAGCGCCCTCGTGGAGGACCACCTGCCACCAACCCTGCGCTCCTTTCTGGTCGGCGAGGACCCCCGCAAGGCCCTGGCCGACGCCCTGGCGCAGAACCTGGGCGACAGCGCCAATCCCCTGCCGGCCGAGCGGCGCCTGGAACTCGGTCTGCTGCGCCGGGGCAGCGAAGACAGCAGCGAAGCCCGGGCCGCCGACCAGCAGCTGCAGGACCTCATCCCCACCGTCGACCCGTCCCGTCGTGCGCTGCTGGAAGCTCTGGTGGCAGGCCGGCCGTTGTCGGCCCCCGAACGGGACAGGCTGCTGCGCCCCTGGCAGCCTTCTCCCCTGCTGGAACAACTTGGTTGCGAGCAACTGGGAGGCGGCGCCGGCCAGGAGACCTGCCCCGCCGATCGCAACCCCGGCCGCCGCGTCCTGCGGCTGCTGGTGGTGAACGTGCTGCCCCTGGTGCTGCTGCTCACCGGCCTGGGGCTGCTGATCCGCCTGCTCCGGCGCCTGCTCACGGGAAGGGAACCTCCGTTCCCACCCCTGATCGGCCCCCCGCTCACCCCGATCGACGCGACCCTGCTGATCGCGGGGGGATTTGTGCTGGTTGGCGAACTGGTGGTGCCCGGCGTGCTGGAGCCACCGCTCACGGCGTTGATCCGCAGCCGGAACATCTCAGCGCCCCTGGCGGAGGGTCTGCGCGTTCTGGTGCTGTATCTGGGCTTGATGGCCGCCCCCGTGGCGATCCTGCTGCTGCTCCTGCGCGGTCAACGCCCCCTGCGGCCCTCCGGCGGTTGGCTCCAGTGGCACTGGCGCCCCCTCAGGGCAGCAGCCGGGCCGGCCCTGGCCCTGTTGCTGATGCTGCTGCCGCCTGTGGCCCTCTCCGGCTGGCTGGTGGCACAGCTCTGGGACGACCCAGGCGGCAGCAATCCGCTTCTGGAACTGGTGCTCACCAGCGGCGATCCCCGCGCTCTGGCCTGCTTCGCCATCACCGCGATGGTGCTCGCCCCGCTGTTCGAGGAAACCCTGTTCCGCGGCATCCTGCTGCCGGTGCTGGGCCAGCGGCTGGGGGGTACGGGGGCGGTGATGATCAGCGCGGCGGTGTTCGCCCTGGCCCATCTCAGCCTGGGGGAGTTGATGCCCCTGTTCGTGCTGGGGGTGGGCTTGGGCCTGCTGCGCTGGCGGAGCGGTCGGCTGGCCTCGTCGGTGATCGCGCACGCCCTCTGGAACGGGCTCACCTTCGCCAATCTGCTCCTGCTTGCCGACGGAGCAGGAGGCGTGTGAGAAGGCCGTCAACGGACGCCTTGCTGCCAGCCCCCCGGGGTGGTTCACTTGCGCAGTGAACGGACGGACATCCTTGGTCGCCACCTTCCTCAGTGCCACACCCCGGCGGAGCGAACGTCCTTCCAATCCGGGCCGTCGCCGTTCCACCCGCTCCCTGCAGGTGATCGAGAACTCCCTCTCGGCCCGCCGGATCGAGAGGCGCTCACCCTGGCTGGCCGGTTTTCACCGCATCAGCACCGGTGCCCTGGCCGGCCTGGGCCTGGCCACGGTCTCCCTCAGCGCCCTCACCCTGCACTGGCAGAACGAGTGGGCAAGCAGCTACAGCCAGCTCGAGGCCTCCAAGTCCCTCGAACATCGTCTGCAGGAATCGTCGGCCCTGCTCGAGCAGCATCACCTTGGTGCCGTGCGGCGTCCGGGCCAGCTCGTTCCCACGAGCAGCGAGAAACTGATCCACCTTCCCGAACCGGTGGTCAAACACCCATCAGGCACCCAGGCCCTGCTTGCCCAGCTGCAGTTGCATCGCATCCCGGCCGGCTACTGATGGCCCGCTCCTCCACGCGTCCCCATCCGCCCGGCGGCACCGGGCGGTCTGATCGAACCCGTGGTGGTGGTCGGCGCGGCGGTCCTTCCCCGCTACCCGACCGCAGTGCCCGGCATCGGGTGGTGGACATCCAGCCCCTGACCAACCGCAGGCTTGTGGCGGTGTTCCTGCTGCTGAGTGCCGCGCTTGGTGGTCTGGCGCTGCGGCTGGGGTGGCTGCAGGTGGTGCAGGGCGACCGGCTGCAGGCCCGGGCCCGGGCGATCCAAACCCAGTCGATCGCCCCGTTGGGCAAGCGGCGCACGATCGTGGACCGGACGGGGAGGCTGGTGGCCCTCGACGAGGAGCGCTTCACCCTCTGGGCCCACCCGCGCTACTTCAACTTTCCCGGCGATGATCCCCAGAGCCTGCGCAGGCCCGACGAGGTGGCCACGCGGCTGGCCACGGTTCTTGCCCGTCCCCGCGAAGAACTGCTGACCACGATGGGAAGCCGCCCCAGCGGCGTGAAGCTTGCCACCAACCTCGACCCGGAAACCGCGGAGAGGGTTAAGCAACTGAAGATCTCGGGCCTCGATCTCGAGGGCTATCCCCAGCGGGTCTACCCCCAGGGTCAGCTGTTCGCCAACGTTGTCGGATTCCTCAACCTGGAGCGTGTGCCCCAGGCGGGCCTTGAGCAGAGCCGCGATGACGACCTGCGCCGCCAGGAGATGACGGTGAGCATGCGCCGCGGCGCCGATGGCACGCCGCTTCCCGATGGTCTCAAGGCCGGTTCCCTCTACGGCGACGATCTGCGTCTGCAGCTCACCCTCGATTCGCGCCTGCAACAGGTGGCCCAGCAGGCCCTGGCCAAGCAGGTGAAACAGTGGAGCGCCAAACGGGGAGCCGCCCTGGTGATGGACAGCCGCAGTGGCGAGATCCTGGCCCTGGCCTCCACCCCCAGCTACGACCCAAACCGCTTCTGGACGTACGACCCAGGGCTGTTCCGCGAATGGTCGGTGCAGGATCTCTACGAGCCGGGCTCCACCTTCAAGCCGATCAACATGGCCCTGGCCCTGCAGGAGAAAGCCATCGATCCCAGAGGCACGGCCAACGACGTGGGTCAGCTCAACATCGGCGGCTGGCCGATCTTCAATGCCGACCGCCGCGCCAACGGCGTGATCGACTTCCCCACCGTTCTCCAGGTGTCGAGCAACGTGGCGATGGTCGACATCATGTCGAGGGTCAAACGCGATCGCTTCTGGCACTGGCTGCACACCCTCGGCATCGACACCGTCCCTGACACCGATCTCCCGGGGGCGGTGGCCGGGCAGCTGAAGAGTCGGCAGGAATTCACCGGTGCGGCGATCGAGCCGGCGGTGGCTGCCTTCGGCCAGGGCTTCTCCCTCACCCCCCTGAAACTGGTTCAGCTGCACGGGATGCTGGCCAATGGCGGCCGGCTGGTCAGCCCCCACATCACCCGGGGGCTGCGCTCCGGCGATGCCGTGGCCAGTTCCGGCACCCCGACGGGCATCCAGCTGCTCGATCCCAAGGTCACCCGCACGGTGATCGACTGGATGGAGTCGGTGGTTGAGAAGGGAAGCGGCAAGGGCCTGCAGATTCCCGGCTATCGCCTCGGCGGCAAGACGGGCACCGCCCAGAAGGCCCACAACGGCGTCTACATCCCCGGCGCCCGGATCACCAGCTTCGTGGCCGTGCTGCCGATCGAGGATCCGCGCTACGTGGTGCTGGTGGTGGTGGATGAGCCCCAGGGCGGCAATGCCTACGGGTCCACGGTGGCGGTGCCGGTGGCACGCCAGATCGTTGAGGCCCTGGTGGTGATCGAGAAACTGGCGCCCAGCCAACCGGTAACCAAGTCGCTCAAGGCGCCCGCCGCCCGCACCTGATTCCTGTGCCCGTTCCCACAACCCCCGGGCGTGGGGCCGAAGGGCCTGGCTAGCGTTGCTTCATCGGACGATCGCTCGATGGCCAACCTGCTCGATCAACTCGCCGCGATGACTGTGGTGGTGGCGGACACCGGCGACATCGACGCCATCCGCCAGTTCACGCCCCGGGATGCCACCACCAACCCATCCCTGATCCTGGCAGCCGCTCAGATCCTCACCTATCAGGAGCTGATCGACCGCTCCCTGAGCGAATCGAGGGCCGTGATCGGCAGCCAGGCCGGGGCAGACGAGGTCGTGAGTGAAGCTCTCGATGAGATCAGCGTCACCTTCGGCAAGGAGATCCTGCGGATCGTGCCCGGTCGGGTGTCCACCGAAGTGGATGCCCGCCTCAGCTTCGACACCGAAGCCACCATTGAGAAGGCCCGCAAGCTCATCGGCCTCTACGAGCAGGCCGGCGTGGGTCGCGAGCGCGTGCTGATCAAGATCGCCTCCACCTGGGAAGGGATCCGCGCCGCCGAGCGCCTCGAGCAGGAGGGCATCCACTGCAACCTCACCCTGCTGTTCGGCTTCGCCCAGGCGGTGGCCTGCGCCGAGGCGGGCGTCACTCTGATCTCCCCCTTCGTGGGCCGCATCCTCGACTGGTACAAGAAGGCATCGGGTCGCGACAGCTACCCCGGACCGGAGGATCCCGGCGTGATCTCGGTCACGAAGATCTTCAACTACTTCAAGACCTACGGCTATCGCACCGAGGTGATGGGGGCCAGCTTCCGCAACATCGACGAGATCATCGAACTGGCCGGCTGTGATCTGCTCACCATCTCCCCGGCCCTGATGGACCAGCTGCGTTCCAGCGAGGGCGTCCTCGAACGGCGTCTGGATCCCGAGCGTCCCGGTCCCACAGAACCCCGCATCGCGGTGGATCGGGAGGCCTTCGTGCGTCTGATGGCAGACGACGCCATGGCCAGCGAAAAGCTGGATGAGGGCATCCGGGGCTTCACCAAGGCGATCGAGACCCTGGAGGCCCAGCTGGCCCACAGGCTTGCGGAACTGGAGGGAGGTGCCGCCTTCACCCACGCCGTCCACGAGATCTTCCTGCTCAACGACCTCGACGGCGATGGCTGCATCACCAGGGAGGAGTGGCTGGGCAGCGACGCGGTGTTCGATGCCCTTGACACCGACAACGACGGCCGCCTGGCACCGGATGAGGTGAAGGCCGGACTGGGGGCTCCCCTGGCACTGGTCGCCGGGCGCTGAGCCCGGACCGACGATCGGGCACACTGAACTCCCATCGAAGCGCCTTTCGGCCCGTGAACGCCCTCGACACCATGCGTGCCCTCGCCAGCAAGGGTGAGGTGATCGACGTCAAGGCCGGCGAGACCATCTTCCGCTCCGGCGAATCGTGCGACTGCATGTTCGGGCTGCTGGAGGGCACGGTGCAGCTCAGCTGGAACGGCGACACCGGCCATGAGGAGATCCAGGCCGGCGATGTGTTCGGCGCCGGTGCCCTGGTCACCCCCGACCATCGCCGCTACGGCAATGCCCGCGCCCTCACCCCCTGCCGGCTGCTGGTGATGAACCGCGAGAAGTTTCTGTTCGCGGTGCAAGAATCGCCCATGTTCGCAATATCCCTTATGTAAAACATTAAATTTCAATCTGGCATTTTCACACAATCATCTGTAATAAACTCACTAGCATCAGTTACACAGGGAGGTAAACCAGGAGCTATTACAGGTAAATTTTTTGC
>JBJTUJ010000145.1:0-8512 GCA_046080685.1 Cyanobium sp.
TGCAGATCCGCCGCCACCTCGAGGAGAGCGGCCGCCGCCTGCCGGTGCTGCATCCGGTGCAGCTCCTTGCCCGCAGTGCCGCCGGTGGCTGATGTGCCCGCCGCTAAGGAGCAGGCTCGATACCATCTCAGCCTGCCTCGCTCCTATTCATCCATGCAGGTTCCATCGGGCGATGGCACGGCCGCCGGCCCCGGCGGCGACCTGCTCCACGATCCCGCCTTCCAGCAGCTGATCCGCCGGCGGCTGGGGGGCACGGAGTGGATCAAGAACGTGGTGATCGTGGGCAGCGCCCCCAGCGCACCCCGGCTCGATGAGCTGTTGGGCGACGACACGATCGTGTTGGCGCTCAACAACGCCCACCGGGCGGTGTCGCGCGTGGATTTCTGCCTCTACAGCGACGACCTGCCCGCGGCCGACAAACCCGCCCGCTGCGCGGTGATCGGCCGCTCCAGTCCCCACTACGGGCCGGCCCAGCGCCGTTTCGGCGGCGTGCTCCACGGCGGCGGCACCATGGCCTTCAACGCCGCCTACTGGGTGCTGGCGAACTTTCCCTTCGCCCAGCTCTCCTTCTTCGCCTGCGACATGGTCTACGAAGGGGAGCGCAGCCACTTCTACGGCAAGGGTCAGCCCGATCCCCTGCGCCGCGACGTCACCCTGCAGAACCTGGAGGCCAAGTCGCTGCGGCTGTTCTGGATGGGTCTCGAGCAGCAGGTGCTGGTGCTGAACGCCTCGGCCGAGCCCCGCTCCCGGCTGCGGCTGCCGCGGCTGGGTTCGGGGCTGTCCCTCTCCCGGCTGCTGATCGACGATCGCCTCGAAGCGATGGGCGGGCTGCGGGAGCGGCTGCGCCCCCTCGCCGAACGGGCCCTGGAGCAGGAAGCTCAGGCCCCCTGCGATGGCCTCCGCCACGACTACTGGCGCCTGGAGGAGGATCCGCCGGTGTGGCGGCATGTGAACGCCTGCGACGAGCTGTGGATGGCCCTCGATCCGGAGATCCAGGCCTTCGGCGGCCAGCTGGTCGAACGCCTTGAGACGTCGGTCACGGCCGGCGTCCGCCGCTGAGTTCCGTTCACGCTGTCAGTCCGGCCTGCCCCGCTCCATCCACGCCCAGGCCTGCCGCAGGGTGTCAGCTTCCCCCAGGTTCCCCGGGAAGGTGAGCACCGGCAACCCGGCCCCCCCGGCCACGGGCGCCAGCACCCCAGCCACGGGCGCCAGCACCAGGGACAGGCCGGGCAGCAGTTGCCCCTGCAGGTCCACCCGGTCGAGGCCCAGACCATCGGCCAGCAGGGTTTGGGTGGTGATGCCCCCCTTGCTGATCAGGTAGCCCAGGCCGGGAGCCAGGGCGGCTGCGAGCCGGGCCATCAGCCCCGCCAGGGCCAGGCCCAGGGCCCGGCGCTCGCCGGCATGGCGGCAGCGGAGTTCCCCCCGGCTGGTGAACAGCACCGGCGTGCGTCCCTCAGCGAGCACCGCCTGCAGCTGCTGCCGCCAGTCCGCCTCCAGCGAGGCCAGCAACCGGTCGGGCAGGGGCCCCTCCAGCACCCGGTGCAGCCGTGCCACCGGCAGCTCGATTCCCCGGCAGAGCGGCTCCGCCAGCAGCCGCGCCAGCTGGGCATCAGCCAGGGGCACATGGGAGCCCACCATCACCAGCCCGGACAGGGGGGTGCCGTCGGCGGATCTGCGCCGCAGGCCGGCCAGGCCGGCGGCATCCAGCGGCTGGGGGGGGAGGGCCGCCAGGGCGGCCGGCAAGCCAGCCGCGCTCTGGGCCAGGAAGCGGCGGGGGCGGCTGCCGGAGGACGCCTCGCCGTCGCCGGTGGAGGTGGCCAGATCCCGCAGGGCTGCGGCCAGGGCGGCCAGGTGTTCCGGCCGTTCGGCGTCCACCGCCACCAGCACCTGGTCCGCAAGGGCCGCCAGCCGCTGCCGCAGCCATGCGGGATCGCCCTCCAGGTCAGCCAGAGTCAGAAGCTGCACGCTGTCCGCGCTCAGGCGGCCGCCGCTGCGCTCCTCCACCCAGTCGGGCAGGTAGCTGGTGGCGTAGCCGAACAGGCCGTCGCGGGCGAAGTCGCTCTCATGCACCGGTCGGCCGTGGAGCCGGTGCACCCCATCCACGGTGGTGCGGCCGCCCTCCAGGAAGGCGGGAACGAGCAGGGTGGCGTCGAAGGGACCCAGGGCCGCCGCCAGCTCCTCCACCTCCAGGGGGAAGTGACCGCGCAGGGTGGAATCCCCCCGGCTCACCAGCAGCCAGTCATCGAGAAGGCCGCGCTCCC
Source organism: Cyanobium sp. (assembly GCA_046080685.1). Taxonomy (GTDB): domain Bacteria; phylum Cyanobacteriota; class Cyanobacteriia; order PCC-6307; family Cyanobiaceae; genus Cyanobium. The sequence goes on from JBJTUJ010000145.1 coordinate 2,262, forward strand.
GGGCCCGTACCAAGGCCTGGTCCAGCTCCGCCGCCAGCTCCCGCATCCGCGAGCGGGCCTCGGAGGGGCCGAGGGCCCGGGTGTTGGCCAGCAGGAACAGCAGGGGCGACGGATGGGCCAGACCGGCATCCAGGGTGGCCGGGTCCCAGCGCAGGAGCAGGGGGCAGCCATGCACCGTCTGGGAGCCGGTGGGGTCATCGTCGATCACGACGATCTTCAAGGGCAGGAGGCGCGCCGCACCCCCCCATGCTGTGCCACCAGGCAGGGGAAGGTAGCTTGGCGGCGGTCTGTTCCTCCCCAGCGATGAGCACCTCGTCGGCGACACGATCCCTGCGGGTCATGCCGATGGGCGACTCCATCACCGCCGGCGATCGCGGCAACAACGGCAGGGGCGAGCAGCAGAACCGCATCGGCGAGGCCACGATCGACAGGCTCAAGGCCTTTCTGGAGCGGATCGACCGGCTGGCCGGGCAGGCGGCTCTGCCGCTGAAGGTGGTGCTGGGAACCATCCCGCGCTTCGACCAGTCCTGGAACGCCGGTCGGCTGAAGGATCCGATCAGCCCCGTGATGCAGCAGGAGGCCACGGAGGTCAATGACTGGATCCGCCAACGCTCCAGCCGCCTCCCCCTGCGCTCCATCACGATCACATCGGTCGACCAGCGGGCCGCGGTGGGCAGCTCCCTGATCGATGGCCTCCATCCCGATGCCGACGGCTATCGCAGGATGGCCGACACCTGGTGGGAGGGCATCCAGAAGGCCCTCGTCTGAGTTCACCCCTTCCCGTGCGCCGGTGATCGTCTCTCCTCTCCCGTCCACCCCCTCCCTCAGCGGGATGCTGAGCCCCGGCCGCGAGGAACTGGCCCAGGTGGTGCGCGCCCTGCACGAGGAGGGAACCCCCTGGCTGCCGGCGGGTCGGGGCAGCCGGCTGGGGTGGGGCGCACGCCTGAGCCGGCCCCATCGGCTGCTGAGCGTGGCCACTCTTGATCGGATCCTCGAGCACAATCCCGGGGATTTCACGATCACGGTGGAAGCGGGGGCCGCCCTGGAGGCGGTGCAGGCGGCCCTGGCCGCCGAGGGCCAGTGGCTGGCGCTCGATCCACCCTGGGGCGATGGCCCCCTGGGGGCGGGCAGCATCGGCGGTCTGGTGGCCCGGGGCATGGCCGGCGGTTACCGCCACCGCTACCTCGGCGTGCGCGACCAGATCATCGGCATCGGCCTGCTCCGCAGCGACGGGGTGGCCGCCCGGGCCGGCGGCAAGGTGGTAAAGAACGTGGCCGGCTACGACCTGATGCGGCTGTTCTGCGGCAGCTGGGGGTCGCTGGGGCTGATCACCGAGGTCACCCTGCGCACCCTGCCCCTGCCGCCCCAGCGCCTGGGCCTGGTGGTTCAGGGCCCCCTGGCGGAGCTCACCTGTCTGGCCCGCTGGCTGCTGGGCTCCAACCTCAGCCCCGAGCGGATCGACTGGTGGAGCGCCGATCTGGCCGCGGCCGCCGGTCTGGACGCCGAACCCCTGTTGCTGATCGGTCTGGCCAGCGTGCAGGCCACCACCCTCGACGAGCAGATCATCTGCATCGCGGGGCACACCGATCGGGCGGCTCGGCGCCTCGACCCGACCGAACTGGAGCGGCTGCAGGCCGTGGCCCGGGGCGGAGTGGCCGGCCTCCCCGAGGAGGGCTGGCTGCTGAGGGTCGGCGTGGCTCCCGACCGGGTCGATCGCCTGCTGGCCGCCCCCTCGTGGGGGAACCTGCGGGGTTCGATCGCCGCCGGCAGCGGGGTTGGTCTGGCCTGGAGCCAGGCGGGTCCGACGGCGGCGGCGATCCATGGCCTGCGCGGTCTCTGCCGAGAGCTGGGCGGCCATCTCACGGTGCTGCGCCAACCCCAGGGTTCTTCCCTGCCAGCCTGGGAGGACGCCCCCTCAAGGCCGCTGATCGAGGCCGTCAAGCGGCAGTTCGATCCCCTGAACCAACTCGCGCCCGGCCGCCTGCCCGGGGTGGCCTCACCCGTCGGCTGATCCCGGCGGCCGCGGTTCAGACCTCCTCCACCCGGTAGCGGCAGCCCAGCGTCAGCTGTGCTCCGGGCTCCAGCTCCAGCCGTCCTTCGCCGCTCACCAGCGCCCCGCGCGGGCCGCTCCAGGGTTCCAGGCAGACCATCGGCCGCGGCGGATCGGTCCATACCACCACCCGGTCCATCGGCGAGCGGGTGTCCAGGGTCACCGCCCGGCCGGCCAACGGATCCACCAGGCGCACGCAAGCGGTGGCCTCGGCCAGCAGATCCACCCCTTCCCCCAGGTGCTCCAGCCGCTCGGCCGTGTCCGCCGTCGCCATCGCCCCCTGATCCAGGCAGGTGGGCGGCAGCCCCTCCAGCCGCACCCGGGCCGGGTCCTCCACCGCAAGGTAGGGATGCAGCCCGAGGCTGAAGGGCAGCGGCGGGCTCACCTCCTCGCCACCCGCCCCAGCCTTGTGGAGGATGCGGGCCTCGATCGCCAGGCCCCCCGGTTCGGTGCGCAGCTCCAGCTCCAGGCGGAAGGCGAAGGGGAAGCAGGCCCGGCTCACGGCATCGTCCTCCAGGGTCAGCCGCACGCCGGCATCGCCGGGCAGGGGCTCCAGGCGCCAGGGGCGATCGCGGGCGAAGCCGTGCTGGGGCAGGGAGAAGGTGCCCTGGGGCAGGGGCAGCACCCCGCCGGGGAGCCCCCCGCAGATCGGGAACAGGATCGGGATGCCACCCCGCACCGAGGCCGCCGGATCGGCGAAGCGCACGGCATCGAAGTAGAGGATCTCCCGGCCGCCGCAGCGCCAGCCGCTGACAAGGCCGCCTCGCTCGGGCACGATCCGCAGCCGGTCGCCGCGGCCGTCTTCGAACAGGTGATGGGGATAGGGATCAGGGCAGGGCCGCAACGGCATCGGGGCTCTCGCTGGCGGCCCCGACCGTAGCGACGCCCGCCGGGGCCGCCTGCGCCGCGATCCAGGCCAGCAGCTCGGCGTTCACCCGCTCCGGCACCTCGTCGTGGGGGCAGTGGCCGGCATCGAGCACAACCTCGTTGGTGGAGGCGGGGGCCTGGCGCAGGAAGCGCTGCCGGCGGCCGGCGGCATCGATCCAGGGGTCGCGCTGGCCCCAGAGCAGCAGCAGCGGCGCCTGCAGCTGGCTGAACAGGGCGTAGAGGGGCTCACCGCGGGGGATGTCGAACACGGTGCGGAACACCCCGAAGGCACCGGGATCGAGGGAGGGGCGGCGGATCGCCTGCACCAGCTCCTCGTCGACGTTGGTCTGATCCACGTACACCCGCTGCAGGGTGCGGCGGATCGTGGCGGGCCGGCGCAGGTTCTCGAACAGCAGCCGCTGCACCACCACGCTCTTGAGCAGGGCCCCGCCGATGCTGCGGCGGGCGATCGCCCCCCAGCCGCTGGGCGGGGCCTGCTCCTCGCTGAACGGACCGGCGGCATTGAGCAGCACCACCCCGGCGGCCTCCTTGCCGAGGGCCGCCCCGGCGGCCAGGGCCGCATAGCCCCCCAGGGAGTTGCCCACCAACACCGTGGGCCTGCCGATGCGCTCGTTCACGTAGGCCACCAGCTGGTCGCGCCAGAGGGCGCCGCCATAGGGGAGACCTTCGGGCTTGGCGCTGCGGCCGAAACCGAGCAGATCCAGGGCGTGCACCTCATGGCGGGCGGCCAGCACCGGCACGTTGTGGCGCCAGTGGTCGGTGGAGGCTCCGAAGCCGTGCACCAGCAGAACGGCGGGCCCCACGGCATCGGCCGGCGCCCGCCGCAGGCTGTGAACCGGATGCCCCTGAAAGCTCCAGGCGGCCGGAGTCCCGGAGGCGTCGGTCACGGCGGGGAAGCAAATGGTGGAGCGATGCTAGGCAGCGCGTCCGGGGCAGGGAGAACCGGCCGGGGGCGTGATCACCGCCAGTCGAGCCAGGGCAGGAAGGGAACGATCGCCGGGGTGGCCGAGCGGTAGGCGGCGTAGCCGGGATGGGCCTCGGCCAGCCCCACCTCCTCCCGGCGAGCCTTGCCGCCGAGCACGGCTGCCAGGGTCAGCAGCAGCAGCAGGTGCAGCAGGCTGCCGAGCAGCACCGCCATGCCGAGGGCGCCGATCAGGACCGCCCGGTAGAGGGGATGGCGGCAGTGGGCGTAAGGCCCCTCGGTGACGAGTTGGGCGCCGGGGATCGGATCGGGCAGGGGGGTGAGGCTGGAACCCAGCCGCAGGAACGACTGCAGGGCCAAAGCCAGGGCCAGCGCCACCAGAACGGCCCCCAGCAGCCGCAGCGCCGGGGGCCAGGCCAGGCCCAGGGACGCCGGCGGCGGCAGGGCTGGCAGCAGCAGGGCGGCGATCAGCAGCAGCTGGGCCGCCAGCCACCATTCGCCGCGGCGGTTGTCGAGCCAGCCGGCGCGGCTGAAGCCCCAGCGCGCCAGCAGAGCGGCGGGGCCTTCAGCTGGTGCTTCAGGTGGGTTGGTCAACAAGCTCGCCCTGGCGGGAGAGCACCAGTCTGAGCAGGATCGGCGCCAGGAAGGTGGTGCCGATCACCATCAGCAGGATGGCGGCCTCCAGCGCCGGCGTGAGGATGCCGGCCTGACGGCCAAGGCCCAGGAAAATCAGCCCCACCTCACCGCGGGGCATCATCCCCAGGCCCACCACCAGCCGGTTGGTGGGCTCCTTGCTCCAGTAGCTCCAGCCGGCCGCCACCTTGCCCGCGATCGCCACGGTGAGCAGGAAGGCAGCCAGCACCAGCCCCTGGCGGTTGTCGGGGTCGAGGGGGTTGAGCACCGAGAGATCCATGCCGGTGCCGATCAGCACGAAGAACACGGTGGCGAACAGGGCCACCAGGGGCTTCACCGTTTCCTGAATCGCTTCGGTGTGGCGGCTGGCACTGAGGATCAGGCCGGCGGCGAAAGCCCCGAGGGCGGCCTCCAGGCCGATGGCCTGGGCGGCGAAGCAGCAGAGGGTGAGCACCACGAAGCCGGCCACCACCACCTCGCCCGGGGCCCGCAGCTGATCGAGCACCCAGTCGAAGGCCGGGGCGGCGGTGCGGCTGAGGAACAGGGCCGCGGCCACGAACACCAGGGCGGCCATCACCAGCTTCAGGATCGGGCCCACGGCGAAGGACCCCCCACCGGCCAGGGCCACCACCACCGCCAGGATCACGATGCCGAGGATGTCGTCGAGCACGGCGGCGCCGATCACCGTCTGCCCCTCGCGGGTCTTGAGGAACTTCAGCTCGCCGAACACGCTGGCGGTGATGCCGATGCTGGTGGCGGTCATCGCCGCACCGGCGAAGATCGCCGGAAACAGCGGCACATGAAACAGGATCACCAGGCCGGCGGTGCCCAGGGCGAAGGGCAGCACCACCCCGGTCACCGCAACGGTGGTGGCCTGAAGGCCCACGGCCACCAGCTCATCGAGTTCGCTCTCCAGGCCGGTGAGGAACAGCAGGGCGTAGAGACCGAGCTGGGAGACGGCCTTGAGGTTGGGGAAGGTCTCCTCGTAGATGTCCTGCACCATCTCGGGGGTCACATCGGCCAGGGAGCCCACCACGGCCAGCAGACCGTGGTTGAGCTGGGCATGCACCTCCGGCGGCAGGATCAGGTGAAAGCCCGAGACGCCGATGATCACGCCGGCCACCAGTTCGCCAAGGATCGTGGGCAGCTCCAGCCGCACCATCACCTCGGCCAGGGTGCGGGCCGCGAGGAAGATGATCAGGAAGCGACCCACCTGCAGCAGGGTTTCCACCACCTCCACCTGATGGTTGCCGATCGCGAGCAGCAGCGGCGGGAGGGGCATGGGGATCGATGGAGGAGGCGATGCGCCGGAATCGCGGGACCTTAACCCCAGACCCCCGGGGTGTTCGGTTGCTGATCACGCCACGGCGGCAGGGCGCAAAACGGCTGCGACCGCTACGGTTCTTACGGGCGTTCCATGAAATGGCGGGCAACCACCACGCCGCCAGCGCCGTCCGGCGTGCCGCCCGACCGCAGGAGACGCCGAACGACGCCATGACCGAGCACCAGCCCCGCGCCCTGCGACTTCCCACTCCGGGCTGCTACGCCGACCCCGACCGCAGCGGACTGGCCGCCGACGACGTGTTCGACGGCATGACCGAGCACCTCTTCTACACGCTCGGCAAGCTCGCCCCGGCCGCCAGCCGCCACGACCTCTACATGGCGCTGAGCTACGCGGTGCGCGACCGCCTGATGACCCGCTACCTGGCGGGCATCGAGGCCCTCTCCGCCACCCCCACCCGGGTGGTGGCCTACCTG
>JBJTUJ010000146.1:0-3000 GCA_046080685.1 Cyanobium sp.
GGGCGAGGATGCCGATGCCCTGGCGATCTCCTGCTGTACCCAGCAGATCCGCTCGGAAGACGGAGGTCGTGGCAGGGTGATGCGGCGCTTCCGTCGAGCGGTTCGCCGCCAGCCATGAGTCAGTCGCCCCAGAACGACACCCCCGCCAACGCTCCGGCCGACGCTCAGGAGGTCGGCCGGAGCGTTGGCAGCTGGGGCGCGGTGTTCCTCTCCACGGCCACCACGGTGTTCCTGGCGGAACTGGGCGACAAGACCCAGCTCGCCGCCCTGCTGCTCTCGGCCGAGTCGGGACGGCCGGTGGTGGTGTTCTTCGGTGCATCCCTGGCCCTGATCAGCTCCAGCCTGGTGGGGGTGGTGCTGGGCCGCTGGCTCTCCACCGTGATGGAACCCCGCCAGCTGGAGCGGGCCGCCGGCGTGCTGATGGTGGCCCTGGGCCTGTGGCTCGGCCGCCAGGCTGTGGTGCACCTGGCCCCTCTTCCCGCCGGCGTCTGACGCCCCCTGCTCCCCCTTTCTTTCCTGCCGATGCTCGCCCTGCTCGCCTCCACCTTCGCCACGGTGTTCCTGGCGGAACTGGGCGACAAGACCCAGCTCGCGATCGTGAGCATCAGCGGCACCTCCACTCGCCCGGGCGCAGTCTTCGCCGGCAGTGCGGCGGCCCTGGTGCTCGCCAGCCTGGTGGGGGCGGCCGCCGGGGGCTCCCTCTCGAGCGTGATCCCCACCGATGCCCTCCAGCTGGCGGCCTCCGTGGGCTTCCTGATCATCGGAACCCGGCTGATCCTGCGCTCGCGGGAGGAAGCTGCGCCGACGGAAGCCACGGTCGATGGGCCCCTGACGGACGAGGAGCAGAAGGAGGATCCCACCGCTCCCTAGAGTCGCTGCATCACCACCCCTCAGACCGGTGGTCGCCCACCGCGGGCCCACCGCAGTCGCCCACTGTTCGGCCACGTCCGGCGATCCGGTGTCTTCCGTCTCCGGCCCACCCTTCGGTCCACCTCTCGGTCCACCGATGCCGTGGCTTCGCCACTCCGCCCCTGAGGAGCTGGCCCTGTGGTGCCGCCACCACCCCATCCCCCGTCCCAGCCCGCCGATGAAGTTCACGGTCGTCAACCTGCTCGACCAGCTGTCCACCAGCGAAACCCTGCCCCTGGTGAAGCTGGAGAAGGCACTCGGCCTGGCGGATTCCCAGGAGAAGCAGCAGCTGCGCATCGGGATTGACGCCCTGATCCGCCTCGATCTTCTGCAGGAGACGCCCGACGGCCTGTTGCGGCGGGAGGTGCCGGAACTGGTGACCGCACGGCTGCGCTGCTCCAGCAAGGGCTTCTGCTTCGCCCTGCGCGAAGACGGCGGCGAGGACATCTACATCCGTGATCATCAGCTGAACCACGCCTGGAACGGCGATCGGGTGCTGGTGCGCGTGACCCGCGAGGGGGGTCGGCGCCGTTCACCGGAGGGTGGCGTCCAGTGCGTGCTCGAACGGAACACCACCAATCTGCTGGCCCAGGTGGAGCGCCAGGAGTCCCGGCTGGTAGCCGTGCCCCTCGACGACCGGCTGCTCACCGCCATCGATCTGCCGGAAGGCGATGCCTCCCACCTCGAGCCGGCCGAGCCGGCGGTGGTGGACGTGCGCATCGACCGCTTCCCCGTGGGCCAGTTCCCGGCCCAGGGGCACGTCGCCCGCAGCCTGCCGGTATCCGGCGGGGAGGGGGCCGACCTCGACCTGCTGCTCACCAAGCATCACCTGCACGAGCGGCCCGCCGCTCCCCGGGCCACCCTGCGCTCTCCCTCCACCGGGCGCCAGGACCTCACGGCCCTGGTTGCCCTTCTGCCCTCCGGCTGGAACGCTCCCGAGGCGCCGGGACTGCCCGCCCTCTCCCTGGAGGAACGGGAAGGGGGCTGGCGGCTGTGGCTGCATGCCCCCGCCGTGGCCGAACGGGTGGGAGCCGGCACCAGCCTCGATCTCTGGATGCGGGATCTGGGCGAGGCCCTCTGCCTTGGGAACCGCTGGCTGCCCCTGCTCACCCCAGCACTGGCCAAGGCCTCCCAGTTCCGGGTGGGTGAGGAGCAGGAGGCCGTGTCCGTGGCCCTGGAACTGAACGCGGCGGGCGAGCTGGAGCACCACCGCTTCGCCCTCAGCCGGATCCGGCCCGCGGCCGCCGTGGATGGCGCCGCCCTCACGGCCCTGGGCGAGCTCAAGCCCAAGGCCCGCACCGTGCCGGCCGCCCTCAAGCCGCTGAAGGACCACCTCCCCCTGCTGGAGCAGCTGTTGGACCTGGCCAGCCTGCTAAGGCAGCGCCGCCTGGCCGCTGGCTCGATCGATCTCGACCTGCCGATGCCGGCCCTCGAGCGCCTTGGCGATCTGCGGGTCCCCTCGCCGGATGCCGCCCTGCGGGGCTGGCTGGTGGATCTGCCGGCAGCCGATCCGGTGGGACTGCTGCGGGAGGCGGTGCTGGTGGCTCACCGCGCCCTGGGGCGCCACCTGGCGGCCCTCGGCCTGCCGGCCCTGTTCGCCCGCAACAGCGCCGCGGATCCGGCGGAGATCAACGACGTGGCCAAGGCGGCCCTGGCCCTGGAGATCCCCCTGGAGCTGAGCCCCGAGGGCAACGCCAGCGCCGCCGAGCTGGCGGCCGCCTTCGCCGCCACCGACCGGAGCCGCGCCCTTCAGCAGCAGCTGCGAGGAAGCCTGAGCCCCGTCCAGCTGGCGGATGAACCCGGGGAGCACGCCCTGGCCGGTGAGCCCGAGGCCTTCGCGCCCTGGTGCTGCCCCAACCTCCACTACGCCGACCTCTGGAACCAGCAGCTGCTGGTCACCCTGCTCACCGAGGGCAAGGACCGGCCGAGCGTGCGCCACAAGACCAGCGTCGATCTGGCCTGCGACAGCTGCCACGGGGCCGTGGACTGGCCGCTGTTCGCCCCTGCGGTGCTGGCGCCCTTTGAGCAGACCCGGGCCCGGGGACTGGCCCAGCGGCTCAACGGCCGGGCCCGCTTCCTGCAGGAGGTGCA